>DYQV01000238.1 GCA_020719105.1 Rikenella microfusus | reverse complement strand
GCATAATCAAAAATGAATAAATAACCTCGTTGGGCCCATATCCGCCGCGGCGGACACATGTTCGAGTCGTGTCCCCGCTACAATAGAAGACCCACTGTCAGAAATGATGGTGGGTCTTTTTTTTTCATCCTCTGAATCCCTCTGAAATTCTGACTTTACAAGAAATACGATATTAATATTGGAGGTTAGATGTGTCCTCTGAGTAGTATTGATGATAATTTTTTCAGGAAAGTCCATTTGTTGAGTTTCCACCTACCTCTTGATATCCTATGTGTTGTTGGCTACTCAGGGCAACCGCATTTAAAACATTCGTTTATAAAACAAAATACTTTATCCACGAATTACACTAATGAGCACTAATTTAAAATCAATTAAAGTTGATTTTACTAGTTTTTTTGTGAAAATTCGTGTAATTCGTGGACTGTTTTTGTTTTTATTTCTAAATGCGGTTGCCCTGGGATATTCAGCAATTGATATAAGGTCACCAAGAGAATTTATGAAATATGAAAACTGAATCCACTCCGAAAAGCTAAAAATCCCCAAATTAGTCATCCGATGAATTTCTAATTAGCAGATTACCAGTTAAATATAATCTCCGATTTTAATAATTGATTCATCGGATGACTTTTCGGAGCGGACTCAAAACTAAAGAAATCAAAACCAAAGATTTTGATGCTGTTGGATTTATGCGTCAAATTAGGGATAAAATCAGTAATGATATTGCTGATTTATCTAATGAACAGATAGTGGCATATTTTAAAAACAATAGGCCCTAAGAAAGAATAATGCCAAGTGCCTAACTATGGTTGATTAGGGCGATTATTGTATTGGATAAAACCTTATCCAGTTTGATAATTTTAACCCTATCTCTAATCAAATCGAGGTTAGAAATTTAAAATGTCTTTTCTACTAAAGAAACCCGGTAAACAGCCGGGTTTTTTGTTTTACAAAACTTCTCCTTTCCTGTTCAACTTAACGCCGACCTTTGTCAATTTCTTTTTTAATAAGTGAATCATTAAATACGTAAACAGGAACCTAAATTATTCAATTCTAAACACCTTGAAATTTTGATTGACCGAAAAGTGGCAAACTTTTTTATCTTTGCACGATTAAATAATTTTTGATGGAAAAATTTGCCGGCCTTAATAATTTTATTCAGAAAATGCAAAACCGCTATCGATTAGTGGTACTGAATGAAAACACTTTAGAAGACGTTTGGTACACAGTTCTTACCCGGATGAATTTGATGGCGTGGATGGGTCTAATTGGAATGGTGCTGGTTTCTTTAGGAATTGTGCTGGTCTCATTTACTCCTTTGCGGGAATACATTCCGGGTTATCCGGATGGAAATATCCGCTGGCTTTACATGAAAAACACACTAATGGTTGATTCGCTCGAACATCAAATTAAAATGCGCGACAACTATATTGCCAACATTCAGAATATTTTAAAAGGAGAGGAAACATTGCCCCATTACAGAACTTCTGATTCTGCAAAGGCTCTGGGACCCATAAGTAACAATTCACAAAAATTCGATTCTGTTTTAGAAAATCAGATTGTTGAGGAAGAACGCTACAACATTAAATCGAACAACACCCTTGTTGAAAGTAGAATTGAGATTAATAAACTTCACTTTTATTGCCCACTTAAAGGTGCACTTACTAATGAATTTAATGCGTCAGTATCCCATTATGGAATTGATATCGTTTCGAACCTAAATGAACCCATTTTAAGTATTCTGGATGGAACGGTAATATTTGCCGGTTGGACTTTGGAAGCCGGATATGTTATAGAAGTTCAACACCGAAACGATTTGGTTTCGTTTTACAAACACAACAGTCAACTGCTGAAAATAGTTGGCGATAGGGTTCAAGCCGGCGAAGCGATTGCAATTATTGGCAATACCGGAGAATATACCACCGGCCCTCACCTTCATTTTGAAATATGGCATGGTGGAAAACCACTTAACCCCAGTGATTATATTGTTTTTTAATAAATGGATACACCTCCCAAACATATTGCAATACTTGGATCTACCGGTTCTATTGGAACACAGACCTTAGAAGTAGTAAAAGCCCATCCCAAAGAATTATCAGTAGAAGTATTAACCGCTAATACCAATGCTGACTTGCTAATAAAACAAGCCATTGAGTTTAATCCGAATGCAGTGGTAATTGTTGATGGAAGTCAATATCAAAAAGTAAAAGAGGCATTGACCCCTTTTGATATTAAGGTCTTTGCCGGTCAAGAATCGTTGAACCAGGTAGTTCAAATGAGTACTGTGGATATAGTTGTTACTGCCATGGTTGGATACTCGGGTTTGTTGCCTACCATTAAAGCTATTGAAGCTCATAAAAATATAGCCTTGGCCAATAAAGAAACCTTGGTTGTTGCCGGCGATTTAATTACCCAATTGATTCAGGAAAACCATGTTTTTATTACTCCGGTTGATTCGGAACATTCGGCTATATTCCAATGCCTTTCGGGAGAACCCGATAAAATTGAAAAGATAATTTTAACTGCATCCGGTGGCCCATTTCGAGGCAAAACCATGGATGATCTTAAGCAAGTAACCCGAGCTCAGGCGTTAAAACATCCCAATTGGAACATGGGAGCTAAAATTACTATCGATTCGGCAACCATGATGAACAAAGGGCTTGAGGTTATTGAAGCTAAGTGGTTGTTTGGGGTAAAAAACCATCAGATTGAGGTGGTAGTGCACCCGCAAAGCATCATTCATAGTATGGTTCAATTTACCGATGGCAGCATTAAAGCTCAACTGGGATTACCCGACATGAAGCTTCCTATTCAATATGCGCTAAGCTTTCCTGATCGTTGGAAATCCGATTTTCCCCGATTGGATTTTAATTTATACCCAAACCTGACATTTGAGCAGCCAAATTTGACCACATTCCGATGCCTTGCTTTAGCCTATATCGCCCTTGAAAAAGGGGGAAACATGCCAGCAATTGTCAATGCAGCCAATGAAATAGCCGTAGCAGCCTTTTTAAAAGAAAAAATTGGATTTCTGGAAATACCAACCCTTATTGAACGTGCTATGAATGGCATGTGGTTTGTTCCAAAACCCACCTATCATGATTATGTGGCCACCGATGCAGAAACAAGATCATTGGCTCAATCGTTTATAAAATAACAGACTGATAGATTTTGAGATATGAGTAGAGAGACATAAAGCAATCACTTTCCAATCATTTGATAACAAAAACACCCAGAACTTAAATGTAATAATAACAGAAATAAATAAAGAATGGAAATAGTTATAAAAGTATCACAGTTGTTGTTGAGCTTGTCTATCTTAGTGATTGTTCACGAATTTGGACACTTCTTTTTTGCAAAACTTTTTAAAACCCGGGTTGAGAAATTTTATCTTTTCTTCGATCCCTGGTTTTCGTTATTCAAATTTAAAAAAGGGGATACCGAATATGGAATTGGGTGGCTGCCATTGGGTGGTTATGTTAAAATTGCCGGAATGATTGACGAAAGCATGGATAAGGAACAAATGAAACTTCCGCCAAAGCCCGATGAATTCCGCTCAAAAACTAAAGGACAACGATTATTGATAATGGTGGGTGGGGTCGTTTTTAACCTGCTTTTAGCCGTTCTTATTTATGCTGCGGTTTTAAAAACCTGGGGTGAAGAATACCTTCCGGTGGAGAATATGAAATATGGGATTGTTTGCGATAGCGCTGCTTTGGATATTGGCTTGCAAAACGGGGATAAGCTAATAAGCATCGACCATAACACCATCGACAAATCGACCGGGATTGTTGCTTATATTCTATTAAATGAAGCCAAAACCATTCAAGTGGAGCGAAACGGTGAACCCATTGAGGTAAACATCCCTACGGAATTGGTTCCCCGACTAATCAAGGGTGAGCCGTTTATCATGCCCCGGTTTCCATTTTATATTGCCGATTTTGCTAAAGAATCAGCTGGAAAAGAGGTGGGCCTGCAGGTAGGCGATCAGATTTTAGGTATTGATACCATTCCAACCTTATATTTTGACCAGTTCAAATTAGCCATTAAAGAATTCAAAAACAAAAAAACCACCGTGACCTATGCCCGTGGCACAGATACTATCACCACAGCAATAACAATCCCAGAAAGTGGTTTGCTTGGTGTAGCCCCGGAATTTATAAAGGTTTTTGAACTCAAAAAAATTGAATACGGCTTTCTAGAAGCCATCCCCGCAGGAATAAAAAAATCAATCAAGGTTGGACAGGATTATTTGAAACAGTTTAAACTGCTTTTTAATCCTGACACAAAAGCTTACGAGTCCTTGGGCGGTTTTATATCCATTGGCAAAATTTTTCCTTCGGAATGGGATTGGCAGTCGTTTTGGAACCTAACCGGGTTTCTGAGCATTATGTTGGCTATACTTAATATTTTACCTATTCCAGCATTGGATGGCGGGCACGTAATGTTTGTTTTATACGAAGTGGTAACCCGGCGGAAACCAAGCGAAAAGTTTATGGAATACGCCCAAATGGTAGGAATTGGACTTTTGCTGGCCTTATTGCTCTTTGCAAACGGCAACGATATTTTTAAAGAAGTAACTAAGTTTTTGAATAAGTAAAACCGGGTCGTTATTATGTAAAATTCTGCTAGTGTTGTGTTAATTTGAAATTGACGGATAAAGTCTTTTGAGTTTTATCCGAG
>DYQV01000762.1 GCA_020719105.1 Rikenella microfusus | reverse complement strand
GTTTTTGAAAGAAAAATTATAGATATTTTTAGTCCTGTGTTTATATTAATTGAAATACTGGTACACTTTTCAATTAATATAAACATTTATAAACAAATTTAGGTTGCAAGTTGTTAATCATTTGACATAAACATCTAATTGTATAATAAGATATGAGAAAAAGCATTCTTTCAATTGTAGTATTAGCATTTTCTGTTGCTATATCGGCTCAGAAAAAACCTGAAATTGAATGGGTTTCAATTCCGGGGGGCACTTTTGTAATGGGAACACCCACCACTGAACCAGAACGTGGAAGCGATGAACGTCAGCACACGGTTACGCTTAGTCCGTATAAATTAAGTAAATACGAAGTAACTTTTGAACAGTACGATGCTTTTTGCAAAGCAACCAAACGTAAAAAACCCGACGAAGAAGGTTGGGGACGCGGTAAACGCCCTGTGATAAATGTAACTTGGGCTGATGCCAAAGCTTTTGCCGACTGGATGGGCTGCCGCTTGCCAACTGAAGCGGAATGGGAATATGCCTGCCGTGCGGGTACAACAACTCCTTTCAATACAGGCGAAAACCTGACAACTTCGCAAGCCAATTACAATGGAAATTTTCCTTACAATGGAAACACAAAAGGTAAATACCTACGTAAATCGATGCCAGTAGGAAGTTACAAACCCAATGCATGGGGTCTTTACGACATGCATGGAAATGTGTATGAGTGGTGTAGCGATTGGTACGGACAATATCCGCCGGTAGAAGAAACCGACCCTCAGGGACCAAAAACGGGAAAATACAAAGTGTATCGTGGTGGTGGTTGGAACTTTTTAGCACGCATTTCGCGCAGCGGTTACCGAGATTATTTTTTCCCCGAACGCTCCGATTTGCACATTGGTTTTCGGGTGGCAAGTTCCGAAAAATAGAATATTACTATCGTTAATACGAACTCAGATTTTTTAGTTTAACTATGTATGTTTTTCTGAAATATCCGTTTGAATTGTTGATTATTTCAGCGAATTCCAACCCTGTGCTTTTAGCGAAATTTCTTCACCCT
>DYQV01000761.1 GCA_020719105.1 Rikenella microfusus | reverse complement strand
CAACTGGAATATATAATTGCCATTGATACTTACAGGCATTTTATAAAAGCGGCGAACCATTGTAACGTTACCCAACCGACCTTAAGTATGCAAATTAAGAAATTGGAAGATGAACTGGATATTGTAATTTTTGATCGGAGCAAGCAACCTATTGAACCTACGGAAATAGGGAAGAGGGTTATTGAACAAGCGCGGCTTACAATTAAAAATAGTCAACGCATTACAGAATTAATTTCCAGCACACGTAACGATATTTCAGGCGATTTACGTTTGGGTATTATTCCCACAATTGCTTCTTATCTGGTGCCTTTATTTATTCCTCAATTAGCGGAGAAACATCCTTTGCTAAAAATTTATGTGGAAGAATTAATGACCCATGCAGTGGTTGAAAAATTGAAGTCCGGTGCCATCGATTTGGGGATTATTTCTACACCATTGGCCGAAGAGGGAATTTTAGAGACCCCAATTTATTACGAACCTTTTGTTTTATATGTTTCTGATAAGCATAAGTTGTTTGAGAAAGAGAAAATATCATCGCACGATTTGAAACTGGATGAAATGTGGTTGCTTTCCGATGGGCATTGTTTCAGAAACCATGTAATCAATTTATGTGGCGACAAACACAATTTTCCTAAAACACTTAAGTTTGGATATAAAACTGGGTCGCTGGAAGTGTTAATGAAATTTGTAGATCAAAATTACGGATATACTTTAATTCCTTTTTTAGCCGCATTAGATCTTACTTCGGAGAAAAAAAACCGATTGCGGATGTTTAAAGAGCCTGCTCCAAAGCGCGAAATTAGTATTATAACCCCCGAAGGGTATTTAAAAAACAAACTGATTGAAACCATAGTTTCCGAAATACAAGGTAATATTCCAACAGACCTCCGCTATTTGAATCAAGGAATAACGGTAGGGTGGAAAGGTTAATTTGTGAAAACTAAAGCGGCATATAGATTGATTATTCCTTCTATTTCATTTCTGCTGCACACGAGAAACTAACCCGCTTTATTCATACCTGAGCACAGCGAAAGGTGTGAATGTGCGATG
>DYQV01000760.1 GCA_020719105.1 Rikenella microfusus | reverse complement strand
GTAAACATGTGGCTACAGAAGTGCCTGCCACTATTACGGTTAAAGAATGTTGGCAATTAGTAAATACATCTGAGAAAACCCGTAAACATTGTATGATGTTGGAAAATTGCTGTTACGATTTCTTCGAAATGGCAACATTGAATATGGCTCAGCAAGGTTTATTTGGTGAAATTGTTCATGTGGAAGGCGCTTACATTCATGACTTACGCAGTCTTAACTTCGAGTCACCTACTAATGGAGGCTATCAGGATATGTGGCGATTGAAATTGAGTGAGAATCATACAGGTAATCCTTACCCGACTCATGGATTAGGTCCAATATGTCAAGCATTAAATATCCATCGTGGCGACAAAATGAATACATTGGTTTCAATGTCTTCTAATCAATTCGGCATGACTGAATATGCCAAACAAAAATACGGCGAAAATGCCGATTCAGCCAAAATCAACTACGAATTAGGCGATATGAATACAACACTGATTCGCACCCAGAAAGGTAAAACCATTATGATTCAACATAATGTAACAAATCCTCGTCCCTATAATCGTATTCACATGATAAGCGGTAGCAAAGGATTTGCACAGAAATATCCAATTCAGGGAATTGCATTGGATCCGGCAGCACATAATTTTTTGCCTCAAGCCCAAATGGATAGTTTGTTAAAGGCTTATGAGCATCCAATAGTAAAAGAAATGGGTGAAAAAGCTAAAAAAGTAGGTGGACATGGAGGTATGGATTTTATTATGGATTCCCGACTTATTTATTGCTTAAGGAATGGTTTGCCACTCGATCAGGATGTATATGATGCAGCTGAATGGTCATGTTTGACTGAATTAACTGAACTTTCAGTTCGAAATGGTTCAATACCGGTTCAAATACCTGACTTTACACGTGGTGATTGGAATAAATTAAATGGACTTCAGTTTGCTAAATAAGTTTCAGAATTCAAATTCAATTACATTCAAAAATATTTGAATATCAATTCATAGTTTTAAAATTAATTTAAATGAACAAAGCAATTAATAGTTTTAACGTATTTCATGTCAAAGAT
>DYQV01000759.1 GCA_020719105.1 Rikenella microfusus | reverse complement strand
TAATAACTCCATAATTGATTAAATATATTAAGCGGTTATCATTGCTAATCGTTCAGAAAATGGCATTGCTATAAGTTCTTCTCTTAATTGTTTTAAGTTAGTAGTTTTAAAATTGTTCATAAAAAGAGGTAAAAGAGTTTTTGCTAATTCTTCAACTCCTTTTGGAGGAACAGCATTTCCAATTTGTCTCCGTACTTCTGTTGTTGAACCCTCAAAAATGAAATCATCAGGAAAAGATTGTAACCTTGCCCTTTCTCTATTTGTCAATGCTCTTGGTTCGGGATAGTGATAGCCCCAAGTTCCTCCGCCACCTGCTGCAATAATAGTTTTTGCAGGTTCGCTAAGTTTTAGTCTACGGTAAACGTGGCTTATCATACCTTTTACATAAAGAGGGTGGTCTTTCGGAATATCTGTGAAGTTTCCGCCCTCTGAAATTAGGCTTAACATTTCACGAGTTTTGTCAGATATTTTTAAAAGCTCATTGTTGTATTTTGCATTTTCAACTCCTTTGATTGCTTCGCCTGATGTAAAAAACGGCTTACCATTTTCTACTCCGTGTGTTGGTTTTGGGTGTTCAAATTCAAAACCCGTATCAACTCTAATGCCTACAATTAAAACCCTTTCACGGAGTTGTGGCACTCCATATTCTGCAAATTTGTATAGCTTTGGAATAACAACATATCCAGGTTCAATTTTGTCAAAGTCCTCAATTATTTGCTGGATTGCTTTTTTTCCGTTGGCTGTCAAAAGCCCTTTTACATTTTCGGCAACAAAAGCTTTTGGTTTTTTTGCATCAACAAATCGTAAGAAACTTTTGTATAAATCTCCTCTTTCTCCTTTAAGTCCGGGTTGTTTCCATATCATAGAAAAATCTTGACAAGGGAAACCGCCTAAAATCAAATCGCAATCGGGAATAGATTTGTCTGTATAAGGGTTAATTTCTTCAATATCTTTTTCAATGATTATGTCGCCAAAATTTCGTTTAAACGTTTCGCAAGCCCAATGAGCAAAGTCATTAGCCCAAACAGTCTCATACCCTTGATTATGAAAGCCAAT
>DYQV01000237.1 GCA_020719105.1 Rikenella microfusus | reverse complement strand
AATCTCTAATCTCTAATCTCTAATCTCTAATCTCAAATCTCTAATCTCTAATCTCTAATCTCTAATCTCTAATTATCAGTATATTATCCCCATATAGCGCATTAAAATCAACCTTAAATTTTATCTCATAAAACGATCCTTTCTCTGCAATTTTATATCCATATCGAAACATTAAATTAATAGGAGCTATAAACCGGAAGGCATGAAAATCGAAACCTAAATCAATCCCGGTGGATTTTTGTTTAAAAGGAATTCCTGTATATTTATAAGTTGCTAAATCATAAAACAAGTTCAGACGGATTCTTTTCAAATAAATAAGCTCCTTTAGGTTTAAATCAGGATACATCAAGGGCATGGTATATTCAAATCGGGAAGAAATCATTTCATCGTTATGAGTAGCAGTGTATCCTCTGGGATAAAGTAATTTGCTATAAAAAGGAAGGTCTCCATCGTATTTTTCCTGATAACCGCCATACATCCGAAAACTATGGTTAGGAAAAATCCCCGGAAAAAATAACTGACTTGAAACAGCAAATAAATATCCTTTGTTTTTGTCAAAAGGAGCCTGCTCAAACTGCACATAAACCGATTGTCCCCATTTAGGATATAAATCACGATGGCTCTGTTTTAACAAGTTGTAGCTGTATAAACGATAGGCAAATTTGTGTTGATAAATATCGGTTAAATTAAAATATTCATTGGGATGGTAGTAATTACTGGTAAAGGTATATCCTAATTCAGGTTGCAGCATACGGTACCAAGGTCCTTTGTTAAAATAAAAAGGAATTAACCAATTTTGGGAAAATTGCTGTTGAATACCAGTTATTTCTTGCAATATGGTATCTCTATCAGGGTAATAAAATGAAAATGGAATGAGACTGTATCTGTTATCAATGATTGGGTAAAAACCTTTATACTGGTAGTTTAAAAAATATTCCTGGTAATCATCTGCAGCATGATATTGATAACCAATAGTTAAAAAGGAAGTACTTAACACGTTTTGTGACATGGCACTTATGCCCCAGCCAATTTCCTGATTTTCAACCCTAATTGCCAGTGGTGCCCAGCTATGAAAATTTATTAAATGCGTACTTTTTTTATATTCTGTTGATTTAAATGCAGGTAGGGAATCTGAAAAATCAACTAACTTTTCTTCAGAAGCTAATCGGTGAACCATGGGCGATAAATAAGTAGCTGGTTTTGCAACAATTACTGAATCCAAAAGAGATGTATTAAGGGAACAGATTTTATATCCTGCTGAAGTATAGGTTGAATAAAGAAATTTTTCGTTGGTTATATTTCCTTCATTCACCCCAAAAAGTTCATTAGTTGCTAATTGCCATTGCCGCTTTTTGAAATCAAAAAAATAATAGTTCGAAGTATTATTATAAACTCCCTTAACCCAAATACCTGTCTCAGTTATCTTAGGGTTACTTATTTCAAGCAATTCGTTCTTTAGTATCCAATTAATTGTGCCTGAATGCAAATGCAAAATTCCTAGTGACTTTCCATAGTTGGAAATAGCTATAAAGGCAATTTTTGAATGGTCCGGACTCCAATCAGGCTGAACCGGTTGTAAGGTATCCATTGAATAGGAATTCAGCAATTTACCATTAATCAGGGAACGAATAGTTATTGACCATTTGATTTGTTCACTCACTTCAACAGATAATAAAGATTTGTTGTCGCTGGAAAGGCGTGAATGGAAAACTCTACCTCCATTTAGTAAATACCTTACATTTTTTCTCGCAAAGTCATAAATGGCAATACGACTAAAAGTTTCATTCTCCCAACGGGTGGTATTAAGTTCATTCCATACCATCAATGAATCTGTAGCCGAAAAGGTATCATCAAATACATATCCGGGATTGATTAATTTCTGTTCATTTCCTAAAGAATCAATAATAACAAAACTTGGTATTATATTCAAACTTGTCTTATAGGCTAAAATATTATTATTCATTAATTTAGGGCTAAAATAATTGATATATTCAAGAGATTGAACGGGAAATAAAAGGGTTTCCTTGTTACCATTTTGATGCGTTCCTTTTTCAGTCGAATTTTTAAGTTTTTGCATGGTTTCAAAATAAAACAGCCGCTCCGGCAAACCGGATACTTCCTTTATTCCTTGCGAGAAAGGATTTACATGGAATGGTTTCTTTGCAACTTTATCTAATGAACGATTCCATATCTCATATCCAAAGCTTTTCCTTCCTTCACCAACTAATTGATAGCCTAGCTCATAGCGATTTGGAACAAAATCTTTATAGGAACCAAACATTGCTTTTGGGTATGAATAAATACCTTTTTCAGTAAGTTGAGCTTCCAATCTCATTGAGAAATCAGGAATTCGGCCACGTCCGGCATTTGAAGATCCGGTTTCAAAAGCTACTGCATCCCCTTCAACAAACCACATGGGAATATGCCAGCCCAATATTGCAGCCGTTGCTTGCTCTCCGAATACCGTATTTAAAAATTTTGTAGTTCCTTGGTTCATTTTACTCAATTGAGCCGTATGACGGTATTCGTGAATGGGTAAATGCTGTTCCCAAGGTTGAAAATAATTACCTTGGTCAGCCACTAAATAGAGATTCGTGCGCTTAGGTGCCCAACCGACTTCGCCATTCGAAATTATGGTTTGATTGTGGAGAACAACCGGAATTTTACTGGGTGTAAATGTAAGGGTTTTTGATTCCTGATTGGCAATACGTTCCAAATTCGAAAAATAGACTGCCGCCAAACTATCCAGACCCGTTGGATAAATCAATTGAAACCTTGCCGAGTTGTATTGTCTCCACTTAATCCTGTTAGGATCCTGGCCACTGTCATAAAATTGCCCTAACGTGGTTTTTAAAATAAATAGTAGGAGAATAGTAATCCAAAAGATTTTTTGCATAGGGTCTATTTTAATCAACCATTCCGTTAAAAATACTTGGTTACCATTTCGACCAACGATTTTCGTCCATTTTTGGTCAATTCTGCTTCGTGGTAAGCTTCGGGTATTCTATCCAGTGAACCTTTATATCCAATAGCCATCATTACCACAACCTGTGAATTATCCGATAATTGAAATAACTTTTTGGCTTTGATCCGATCAAAACCTCCCATTTGGTGAATGTGTAAACCCATTTCCGATGCTTGAAGGGTCATGTATGCCACCGACTGACCTAAATCGTACCAAGCATATTCATTGGGTAAATTGTTGTGTTTATAGTTAAGTTTACTGATGCCAGCTACCAATACAGGAGCTGATTGTGCCCATTTTTGGTTCCAATCCGAAAGTAAGCCTAATATTTGATGATATTTTTCAGAATCATCATTAAATAAATAAATATAGTGCCACGGCTGTTCATTTCTGGCTGATGGTGCCCATCGGACCGCTTCAAAAATCAGTTCCAACTGTTCTTGGCTAACTGTTTGGTCTGAAAAGGCCCGGGGACTGAAGCGGTTATGAATTAAGTTAATTAGGTTCATGTTTTCTGTTTTTCCTTTTTAATATCACTAAAGAGGCGCACTGCCGTGTATTTTTAATACTTGCATCAATTGTTTATTTAAATGGAGAATTGGGTTCATTAGCCATATTTTTATAGATTAGCCAATCAATTTGTTCTGGTATAATACGCTGAAATAGAGCAATTATTTGACCTGAAAAAGTCACGATCTTATTCCGTTTTCTTCGCCTGATGGAGCGGATAAGAATTTTCGCTACCCTTTCCGGACTCATTAATTTTTCCTCCTCCCTGGGAGTTTCTCCCTGCATCGAACCATCCGATAAAAGAGCATTTTCCCTAATTTCAGATGCCGTAAATCCTGGAGCAATTACCATTACATGCAATCCACTTTTAAGGTGTTCAATCCGCAGTGTTTCTAAAAAACCGTGCA
The DNA here is from genome assembly GCA_020719105.1 of Rikenella microfusus. Taxonomy (GTDB): domain Bacteria; phylum Bacteroidota; class Bacteroidia; order Bacteroidales; family SZUA-534; genus GWE2-40-63. The sequence continues at coordinate 900 of DYQV01000237.1, read as the reverse complement.
TGGCAAATTTTGATGCTGAATATCCCGAACGACCGGGCAATCCATGGAATCCAGCAATTGAGGAAACTCCAACCACAACCCCTTTTGATTTCAATAAATGCGGCAATGCATATTTTGTACAATATACGGTTCCCCAGAAATTGACATCCATCAACCGTTTCAGAACCACGAGTTCCGTGTCAGCAAACATTGCCCGCATTGATATGCCGGCATTATTTACTAAAATATCGATGGAACCAAAATGCTCTAATGTTCTATCAATTAATTGGCAACAATGGGTTTCGTCCGTTATATCTGTTTGGGTAACCAATACCTTTCCCCCACTATTTTCAAGTTGCTCTTTTAAAAGCTCCAACCTGTCAATTCTGCGTGCAGCCAAACTCAAACAGGCTCCTAGTTTATTAAATTCATAAGCCAAAGCCGAGCCAATTCCAGATGATGCGCCCGTTATTATTACTACTTTATTGGCAAAATTTTTCATTACTGTTAGTTTTTACTCATCATTTATCGGTTTTTAATGATTTCAAAGATATTGTTTTCATTCAGTCCTTCAATTGTAATCATGGGTTGAACGAAAAAAAAATATTTGATAACTAAAATTTTGATCCTCAAAACAATACTCCTGAAATAACTAAAATATTCAAAAAAATAGTTGCTCCCACTTGCAAAATAAAATTTAGATAGTATCTTTGCATCGCTTTAAAAAAAACGATTCAGTAGCTCAGTCGGTAGAGCACATCCCTTTTAAGGATGGGGTCCTGGGTTCGAATCCCAGCTGGATCACAAGACAACAACTCAACCAATTAGACCTCAAAATTTTTTGAGGTTTTTTTTTTACAAACCTATGAAATTAGTGTTTTGGATTATTCCAAATAAAGCTGATGCACATGGTGAATATCC
>DYQV01000236.1 GCA_020719105.1 Rikenella microfusus | reverse complement strand
GGCCGCTGCTTCGCGATGCCGCAAACGACAATTCATTGATTAATTGTTCTTTTTGATTCGCAGTAAGTATCATAAAAAATAGTAATAAAACTAACTTTGCCGGGTAAAGGTATAAATTCAGGAACCAATATATCCCATTTGCTTCACTTTAAAAGGGACGAATATTGCATGAGTGAATTCACTACTTCTTTCACCGTCTTTATTTCATGGATGAATTCTATCCCTGGTCCGGCTACCCATACATTTTTATAAGTAGCACTGAATGCCGCCTTTTCCATAGTATTCATGCCTTGCTTCAGAATTAACATTTTTGCATATTTTTTTAACCGGCGATTCTTATTTAGAATCAGTTCCAACCAATTAGCCTTAGTACCAATTTCCTGCACATAAGGAGTATTGATTACATTTAGTGGTGAACCCGACATTTTGTTTGTAGTCACTATATCTGAAGCTCCAAAAGAAAGGATTGCCTTTTTATAATCATCAGATACTTTACATTCATTGGTGGCAATGAATGGGGTGCCGATGGAAAGACCATCGGCTCCCAAGTTCAATACATCCATAGCTTGCTGATGAGTAGCTACTCCACCTGCGGAAATTATAGGCAGGTTGCTGTGTTTTTTGAGCATTGGGATTAATTCCGAAGCAGTAAATGGACCGGCATGGCCACCTGCCACGGAATTAACTGCAATTAATGCGTCGGCACCCAATTTTTCCACTTTTTGGGCAATTTTTAAATCCACCACATCGCAAAAAACCTTAATTCCATGCTGGTGACATTGCCTTATTACTTCTTTTGGATCGCCCAACGAGGTTATTACATAAGCTACTTGAAGATCAATAATTGCTCTTAATTGTTGTTTATATCGTGGATTCGATTTGTTTACTATCAAGTTGATGCCAAAAGGTTTGTCGGAAGCATTTTTGATTTCGTTGATGGCTTTCCTAAGCTCACTATCGGTTTTATAATTTAGGGCCGGAATAGCACCGGAAATTCCGCACTTCAACCCTTCAATAATCATTTGAGTGTTCGAAACCAGAAACATAGGAGCCATAATTATGGGGTATTCTATCCCTAACATACGTGTGAGTGCTGTATTTTTTATCATGTTTCATTACTGTTTGTGAAGCAAATGTAGTGAAGTCTGTGGATTGAACAAATGAAGTAGGAAGATAGAAGAATAGAGGATTAGCTTCGCCGAGCTAACCTTCGGCTTGATGGTGGATTTTCGATTGCGGAATCAGAAGGTATTGACAATACACAATTAAGCTGCATACGATTTTCAATCGATATGTTTTCAATTAACTTGGAAAAATATATTATCAACCTGTTGTATATATAACACATTTGTTATATTTTTGTATTTTAAAAATGCTTAATGAAATGGTCTGAACTTAGGCGCTAAGCCGAACGAAAGGGGTGGTATTTGATTCGTACTGGTTCTAGTCATGATATTTATGCACATCATGATAAAGATTTTCAGATACAGATTGGGCGGCACGATTCAGAGGAAGTAAAAAAAGGGCTTTATAGTAAATTAAAAAAACAAATAGGTCTTTAATATGGAAACAATTGCATTAATAGAGCAAGGTAAAGACGGCAGTTTTACTATTTATACTCCCGATTTGCAATCAACAATTACTGGGAGTGGTAAAAATGTTAAAAAAGCCAAAGAGGATTTCACTATTTCAGTTTCGGAAATGATACTTTCGTATATTGAAACAGGAAGGGAATTACCAAAAGAGCTCCAAGATTTGACATTTGAATATAAGTATGATATAGCTTCATTATTTGATTACTACAATTGGATAAATGTAACTCAGTTTGCCAAAATAGCAGGCATTAATCCTTCTCTAATGAGGCAGTACAAAAAAGGATTGAGTTATATTTCAGAAAAACAGGCAAATAAAATAGAAGTTGCGCTTCACAAGTTGGGAAATGAGTTATCGAGTATAATCTTATAATTCCTTCCGCAGTATTTAAGGGTACTGAAAAACATTCAAGGTTTGAAGCCTATTAGACATCTAATGATCTTTCTTCTAAAGTATGATTCCCGGATTTTTCTTTTACTTTTAAGGCACCAAAAAACTGAACCATGCACCGGATAACATTCTACTTTTTTTTCATAGGCATCAACCTTTTCAGGTTTATACCATTCCGACTGTTGTATATTGGGAGCTGGAAGGTTTATGTAATTATCTATCATTTATTAGGATACCGCAAGAAGGTAGTTTTGTATAACTTGACTAAATGTTTTCCAGATAAAACCAAACAAGAGATTGAGCAGATTTGTAATGACTTTTATAAATTCAACCTGGCCGATATTTTTGTAGAAGGGTTGAAAGGATTCACCATGACTCAGAAGCAATATAGAAAAAGATATGTGGTAACCAATCCTGAAATACTCGATGAATACTTCCATAATGGACAGGATGTAATTGCTTTGGCATCACATTACGGAAACTGGGAATGGGGGATTCAAGCCGTTGATTCACAAATTAACCATCAGGCAGCGGCTTTATACAAACCCCTTTCAAACAAGTATGTAGAACGGTTTACCAAAAAATTGCGCGAAAAATCGGGGATGAAACTGGTTTCTATTTACGATACATTGGCCTATTTCCAAAGCAAAAAGGAAAAACCGGTAATATATATCATGGCTGCCGACCAGTTTCCAGGCGATCAGATTGGGAAAGCCATCTGGCTCGATTTTCTAGGCTGCGATACCCCCTGCCTTCATGGGCCGGAGAGTTATGCACGGTTCAATAATTTACCGGTAGTGTTTTTCGACTTAAAACGGGTCAAGCGCGGTTTTTATGAAATGGAAATCAAAAAACTGGTTGAAATTCCAAAAGAAACCCAACCTGGAGAAATTACCCAAAAATATATGGAAACCCTGCAACAGGTAATTGTTGCCAAACCTCAGGACTGGCTCTGGTCGCATAAGCGTTGGAAAGTGCAGCGGAATTAGCCCATGTGGCCATGTGCTCATTTGTCCATGAGCTAATGAACCTTACTTCGTAAAAAACATTTTAATAGCCACCAACACCAAAAAAACACTAAAAACCTTTTGAATTATATTGGCTGGCAACGTAACCGCTATTTTTGAACTGAAAAAACTACCTATCATAAATGCGGTTGCCATAATAAGAGCGTACTTCAGATTAATGTATCCTGCCTTATGGAAATTGTAAGCTGCAAACATGCCAATGGGAGGCAACATAACGGCCAAGCTGGTTCCTACCGCTTCGTGTTGGCTCATGCCTAAGAAATATACCATGGCCGGAATCATAATAATTCCACCGCCGATGCCTAATAAACCTCCTAATGAGCCGGCCAAAAGGCCAATGAGAATAAGTAATATGAGGGTTTGTGCGTTCATAGTTTTTGTTTAAATTTTTAAAATCTAATAGTTGATTTTTAATCCAATTCATCTTGAAGCTCGTCCAATTCATCGGTATTTTCCACTTCTTGCACCGATTGTTCTTTCTTTTCTTCAAATTTTTGATCTACTATAATCTTGTCTTTAATGGCATATTCTCTTACAACTGCTGTACCTGATGCAATTGCAGCTATTACTAACGACACATAAACCAGCAAGAGTTTACCTTGTTTGGCTTTAGCTATAAAATAGGCTACTAATGACAGCAAAATGGAGACCAAGGAAGGTATTAATGCCAACATTTTAAACGGAGAGATGGCCATTCCAAAACCTATTATTCCACTAATTAAAGCTAAAAAAATGACGGTTTTTACTAATCCAGAATTTGAGTTCATATAGTTTGTATTTAAACGTTAAATGAAATTAATGCTAATTTTTCAATCCGCTTGTTCCCGTTAGTTTTACCAGCACTTCGCCCTCTTTGAAATTGGCTGAAATGAGTGCTGGAACCCTATCGTTATCCGCTGTTAACCACAAAAAGTTTGCATTTTTTTTAACAACAAAATCGTTATCCAGTTCCAAGGCTAATTTATAGCAAACTTTTTTGCCTTGTTTCTCCACATCAATGGTCTCTTTACCCATATATTTTACTTTAATATTCAGTACCCTTTCTAAAAAAAGTACCGACAGCGGAATGGTTTTTCCTGCTTTAAAAGTTTCATAGTCGAGATTCCGAAGATAGTAGAGAAGGGAGACGATATCCAAGGTGTTATCAGCTATTACAACTTCCTTATTTATGGTTGGGGCATCGCTGCTAATAACTTCAATTTCAGCCGTTTTTGTTTTATATTTAAAACTGTATTTCGATTTTGTTGTATGACCTTTTATATCGGAATCCTGTTTCATAATAAGTGGTTTTACCGTAGCAGCATCAACCCAAGTTTGGTAAGTATGCCTTATTTTCGCAAAGTTATCCATGTCGCTGAAGGTACTGGCATTGAATTCTAATCGGTATATGGGTTTTTCTTTTCCGGGAACATTAATGGTATTCATTTCTAGCCCCGCCAAATCGGTTCTAACCGATGACATAAAATAGGAAACTTTATAACTTAGCTTTTCACCGGGTTGAAAGGATGCTTTAGTAGGATTCGCTGTTTGAGACATCAGTTGCACTGAACTGAATAGAATAAGGAATAAAAAAATGTTTTTCAAAGTTGCCATAAAAGGATTATTTTTTTCCAAAAGTAATTATTATCTGCAAAATGAAGACTCAATAAGACATAAACTTGAAAAAATCTGGTTTCAACTATTAGAATGCCACACAATTAAAGGATTGTAATGTCCCTGTTTTTAGTTTCCACAAAAAATATAAATCGGAAGTTTGAATCCACTCCGAAAAGCTAAAAAACCCCAAATTAGTCATCCGATGAAT
>DYQV01000758.1 GCA_020719105.1 Rikenella microfusus | reverse complement strand
TTTAGGCTCTTTTGCCACAAAATTCTAAAATTTAGTTTATTTCACATCAAACGTACAATTGGAAATTTATTAATAAAATTAACCCCCGTCCTAATGGTTAGGGCGGGGGTTTTGGTTTAGCATATGAAACATTACTATTTGGATACCAGCGTCTACCGCTACGATATATGCTGTTTTTGGTTAATTAAGCGTGTTTTTGATTGTGGTGATAAGATGGTAGATTTGGGTCTGTTCAGATGATGATAGGTTTTCTTGTTCAACTTTATCGTAAATCGTGATAAGATAAACCACCTGATTGACTACGGCATAGTAAACCACCCGATACCCGCCTCGTTTACCTCGCCCTTTGGTTTTCATACGCGCTTTCCTAGCACCACCTGTCTGAGGAATGATTGGGTAAGCTTCAATTTCAAAAGTGGCTAAAAAAGTTTCCAATTCAGCACGCAAATTGGGGTTATGTTTGCGGAGCGATTTTAGGTTTCGGTTAAACCAATCTGTAAAAACAAAGCGATAATTTGACATGCTTTAATCCTCAGCAAAAATTGAGTCAAGGTGTTGGGTCAATTCAGCCTGAGTATTAACTTGGGTTACGCGCCCCAAAATAATATCCTGTAAGCCTGCTACTAAGTGTTCTCCCAATGTAAAATTTTCTATAGGCGTGTCAGATATTCCCCGCAACGCAGTTTGTAAGGCTAATTCAAAAATTTGTGGTTGTTTAGCCCGTTGGTGCATGAAATAGACAAAATAAGCGATTTCGGCTAAAGATTCTTGGGGTAATCCCTTAATTTCTTCAATAATAAATTGTTCATAATTGGTGGCTAACATTATTTTACCTCCGTAAACTCATCGCTAAAAGTATAGCCAAATTTTACGGCCATGTCAAAAAACGCGTTGATGAAATTAAACCCCCCGTCCTAGTGGTTAGGGCGGGGGGTTTTGGTTGGATATGACCACGAATTTTAGGATTTAACGAATCTGTCACAGACCTAACATGTTTTTTAAACCTGTCAGGTCTTGGATTACTTATTTAACGATGATGGGCAGGTAAACCGCAGAAGAGCGCG
>DYQV01000014.1:6777-19764 GCA_020719105.1 Rikenella microfusus | reverse complement strand
TTAGTGTTTTTAGTTGTTTTATTAACTATGGATTTTGCTTTTTAATAAAAATGAACTGTCCGCCTTCGTCGCCGGTATTTACGATAGGGCTGAAACCCGGTGTTTGATTGGAGTTGTTGATTACAGCCACCTTTAAATCATTGTAAAGCTGACTGGCATCAAAAAATTGGTTCTCGTTGCTGGTAAGCGATTTAAGCAAGTAATAGGTAAAAACCGAATGGCCGTCTTTTCCGCCGTCCATAACGGGTTCAATACCTCCGGAAGTGAGTGCGGTCCGTGATTGTTTGGCATAAATCTGGTTGTAATACTTGAATGAGTTTTCGTAAGGAATGGTCAGTGTTTTACCCCGGAAGATGTCACCGCTAAAGCATGCATCGGCAATCAGGAAGGTGTGTTTCGATTTTATGCCGCTCAGGAACGATTGGATGTCGGTGTTGGAAATCAGTCCTGAAACGGAACTGCTTTTGGCATCCACCGGAACCCAGAAGCCTCGTTGCAAACTCTCGTTATAATCACCATGTCCGGAATAAAAAATAAGCAAATTATCGTTTTCGCGGATATTGGTCATCAGCCACTCATATTCGTTGAGGATGTTGGCACGTGTGGCCTGTTCGTTGAATAACGTACGGATGGATTGGAATTCGTACCGGCTGCGTAACTGGGTTTCCACAGCTTTGGCATCGTTCACTGCATTTTTCAATGGTTTCCATTCGCCGGAGTATGCATCAATGCCGATGACGAGAGCAAAATACCGTCCCACCGAAACTTCTTGAATGGCTTTTGAAGCACCTAACCCTTTCAAAGGGTCATTGCTGCTGCGGTATAAGGCCAACTGTTCAGTCTGTTGAGGCGATGAATTCTGAACAGCTTGGTTAACGGTCAAGGTAAAATCGCGGGTATCGCCTTTATCCATCTGGGCGCCTTCCACTTTCACCTGAATGGGTATTTGGGTAGCTTCCATATTTTTATTTACATAAAACACCAGTTCCACCTCTTTTTGGGTTCCTGCGCTAAGCTGAATTTCCGACTTGCTTTCCAGAAGCATCACCGAAGTGGGCAACGTATAACGTAGTTTTATATTGTTGGCTTCGGCTGTGGAATTATTGGTAAGGGTAAATTTCATAGATACCGTTTCACCGGGTGCAACAACACCCGACTGGGTGGCAAAAACCTCATTGGTAAGCGCCAAAGTAGGCAATTGACCGGTTGTACCATCGGATAGTTGCCAAACATGCAGGTAATCAATTTGTACCGATGATTTTGCAGCTACCTGAAATCCGATTCCGCTGCCAAAGAAGGGTTCAAATGGCATTTTATGAACCAGTTGTTGGTTAATGAAAAAATAATACGTATCAGCTACTTTGCGCAACGTAAGCGTATTGTAGGTATAGTTGTTTATTAATTTGGATGCAGTTACAGGGACAAAATCGGTAAAGCTACCAGCATATTTATCAATGGTATATTGCCCTTGACCATTAAAGAAAAAATCGAACTGCTTAGCCACAGTAGTTGATTTTCCCCACTGCAAACCGAAAAACTTGTTCTGGATGCCTTTCTCGAGGCGTATTTTCAGCTCAATCTCAAAATCATTGGTCTGGTCAATAATCACTTCTTTAAAGTCTTCCTTGGGAACATCTTCGAACGATTGGAAAAAGAGCGTACTATCTTGAAGGTTTTCAAACCACACGTTTTCCTTTATCCCCAGATACCAATTGTTTTTGTTGTCGGTAAAGTCTTCAATGAACAACGGTTTTTTGTTTTCGGATGCAAAGGCTTTATAATCTTCGACAATTACCATTTTCTGTGCCTGAATTGGGAAATTGAATGCGAAACACAGAAGTAAAACAGATGTTGATACACTAGTTATTTTCATATAAAAGGTGTTGAATAAATTGAATGTTTGGAAGCCATTATTTATTGGATTTTGAAATGCTAAATAAGTGCTATTTTTTTGAACATCGTTTATCAAATCGTACGAATAAGCAAGCAGATTGATAAAAAAATAAGCTACCAATTGAATAAATGAGTATTGAAATAGTTACTTTCAAAATTAATTGTTTTAGTTTAAAAAGCGCAAATAATTGATTCATAGAATTTTGAATATTATTCAATTTGAAAAGCGATGGAAATATTTATTTTTTAATGAGGAGAGTATCTTAATTAACTTTAATTATTTTAGCAAGGTGTTTTTCTACAACTAAAAAACAAAGTAAAGTTACCATGGAGTTGAGTTTACATTTTTTAACCAATGTTATTTTACTCATTGTCTGTTTTGCAATGGGGACCATTTTTATAGTGCTACCAACTCCCCAAAAGCCCAGTATCATAAAATATAAAATAAGTCTAAAGGTATTGGCATCGGCCTATTTTCTGCTGGCTATTTTAACCCTTCTTATATTAACATTTAAACTTTCCGATAATGCCCGTGAACACTTAACTTTTACCAGTATAAGTATTTCATCGTTTCAGGCATTCTTATTTACCTTTGCCCTTATAGCCCTATTAGTACCTCAATTTATAACCGTAAAGAATATTGCCCTCCATATTTTGCCCTATTTCATTCTCACCATTTTATTTACGGTTTCGTATAGCATATATGGCAATCCGGTACTAACGCATTTTAACGAAATAAGAATCTATATTACAAATCCAACCCTATGGGTGAGGCTCCTTTTTTATGGTTTTTATATATTTCAGTTACTATTCTATACCTGGTTGTATTTTCATTTTGAAAGGAAGTACAAAGCGGGGGTCATGAATTATTTTTCCGATGACTTATGGATTAAAATATCATGGGTCCGTTGGGCTTTTTTATCTGCTTTGTCGGTAGGGGTAATTTCCATGTTTTCTTATGTGTTTCATCAAAAATACGATTGGATATTTACGGTTATCTTTTCGGTATTTTATTTTGGTTTTGCCATTGAATACATCAAGTACAATAAAATATTTGACCAGATAGAACCCGTGGTAATTGAAGATGCGGTTGAGGAACCCTTAGTAGTTTTACAGCCCATATTCAGGCAAAAAACCGATTGGAACAGACTGAAAAACCAAATAATTGAAAACCAATATTACTTAGAGCCAGGAATAAATATTGAAGAAATGGCCCGGAGGCTCAATATTGGCCGTACCACTTTATCAACTTTCATTAACCGCGACGAAGGAATGAATTTTAATACTTGGGTAAATAAGTTACGGATAGAAAAAGCCAAAGAAATGTTATTGGAAAGTCCAGATGAACCTCTTTCATCCATATCCGAAAAAGTTGGATATTCCGAGCAGGCTAACTTTAGCCGACAATTCAAACAAATGACCGGCTATCCCCCAACTTTATGGAGGCAAAAGCAAGAAGCTTGTTAGTTTCAAACCACTTTTGTTTTATTTAATTTTTGTCAATAGGTACGCTTATTTGTACGAATTGACAAATTGTTAACTTCTTAAGCTACTATCTTTGAGGCTTAATTCTGTGAATTAAAACATTTTTGTTATGAAACTAATACGTAATTTTTCAAGCCGATTGGGAATGGCTTCCGCAATGCTATTTTGTATTTCACTAATTAGCAAAGGACAGAGCAATTATAGCTTTACCGCCACTTCGGCAACTTACACTGCAATTGCAGGTTTAAGCATTAATGTAGAGCCAATTAGTACACCAATTGATATTGGGTTTACCTTTAACTTCGATGGAATTGATTACACGCAGGTTGTAGCTTCAAAATACGGATGGTTGTCGTTTAATAACGCTGCAACGGCATCAATGGCTTCATCGTGGAGGGAAGGCGACTTGACAAATACACCCATTAGGCCTCTTATTGGTGCTTTATATTGGGATAATGGAATATCTTACCTACCACAGGCCGCACAGCGTTATACCACTACAGGAACAGCACCCAGCCGTGTTTTTACTTTTGAATGGTATTATTCTACTTTCCATTGGTACACCAATAATAATATAAACTTTCAGGTTAAATTATATGAAACATCAAATGTAATTGAATGTTGTTATTCGCCACAGGCAGAGTGTTATCAATATGATGTTCAACCCTCCATTGGTTTGGCTTTCGAAAATATTGGCGATTATTTAGCGGTTACCAGTTTTAGTGCAAATGCTTTTGCGAGCACTGAATTTGAAAGCCACTACTTTCCGGGAATGCCCAATAATAACCAAAAATACACATTTACCCCCACCATAACCAAAGCCGAGCCCAGTGGGCAATGTTCAAACTTAACGGCCCAAAATGTGGCCGATAATATCCTGTTAACATGGACCGATGCTGGTGGCGCAGTGATACCCAATGGCTACCTGATAATGGCATCCGAATCCAATTCGTTCACCCCGCCAACCGATGGTAACTTTATTACAAACGATAATGACTTGTCGGATGGTTCGGGGATGGTTAAGGTGCTGGCAGGGAATCAATTCTATAACGGATGGAAAAATGCCAAAACATCTACCACCTATTATTTTAAAGCATTTGCCTATTCCAATGGGGGCAATAAGGCAAATTATAATATAACCAATGCATCTGTCGCACAGATTAGTTTATTAAAATCGGCACCACAAAAGCATGTCACCAATTTGACTGCCAGCATTGTAAATAATAAGTTCTTATTGCGTTGGAACGATGTTAAGCGATTTGGCAATGCCTTGGTAGGGAAGTATTGTATGACTTATGAAGGTTGTCGTTCATATTCCGATTGCAGCAATAATGCGCTTTTTGATATTACCGGCAACCAAATAACATTAGAGGCATGGGTTAACCCAGCTCGATACAATGGAGGTATCTTTCAAAAAGAGAACATGGCGCTCGATGGCGGTTATCGGATGTATCTTAATAGTGAGGGGCAATTGTGCTTTGGATTATATATTGGTGGTAGCTGGAGCGAAGTTAATACCACCTCGGGCAATTTGCCAATAAATAGTTGGAGCCATGTTTGCGGTACATACAACGGCATAACCCAGAGCATTTATATTTCAGGTGTTTTGGTGGCATCGAAAAGTACAACCGGTAGTATTGCTTCATCATCGGTAAACCTTTTTATTGGCCGCGACCATGCTGTAACTTACGAAAGTTTTGAAGGCCTGATTGACGAAATGGCAATATGGTCAACGGCGCGAACCCAAGCTCAGGTGGTAAATGACATGAACCTGAATTTAACCGGTTCGGAAACGGGTTTGGTTGCATATTATAAGTGCGAAAACAATGTTAACGATGCTACACAAAACGCCATTAACGCAACGGTTGTTAATAGCACACAATACAATATTTCAAATACCGGTTCCGATATTGATGGGTACGTGATTCAGGCTTCAACAACCAACACCTTCCCGGGATTGGTAAATGGGATTGATGTGGTTACCGATGTTGATTTGGCCGATAATGTTGGAACGGTAAAAATTGCGCAAGGGATACAAAAAGACAGCTCGTGGATGAATACCAGTACATCGCAAACCTATTATTTTAGAATTGTACCCTTTGTAAACCAAGGGACCCACATTATTTATAATACTACCGAAACCATTCCCGTGGTATCGCTAAAACCCGCACCAACTAACCATGTGACCAATTTTATCGCCAGTGGGGTAAATGGAAATGTTGTACTTAACTGGACCGATGCTGTTGGAGCCCAAAACCCCGATGGCTATGTTATTTTAGCCTCTACCTCGTCTTCAATAACGGTGCCTGTAAATGGAAGTGAAATAGGCATCGACAATAATTTAGCCGATGGTGCCGGGGCTGTTAAGGTTTTGCAGGGTGTTCAAGCCTATTCGGCGTGGACCGGATTTGTTTCAGGCACTACTTATTATTTCAACATCTATCCCTATACCAATAGTGGCAGTGCCATAATCTATAAAACAAATGAAACAGTTCCACAGGTTAACGGTAAAATTACCATTTATGCCGAGCCCACCAATCAAGCCACCAGTTTAACGGCAAGCAACAACGGGCTTTTAACGTTAAAATGGTCCGATGCCCCGGGCATGCCCAGTTTACGATCGAATGCGTTAAGTTTTGATGGATCAAACGATTATATTACCTGCACCGGTTCACAAAACCCCACGGTATTTACAGCCGAAGTTTGGTACACCACTCCATCGGCAGCCGATGAAGCCCTGGTTTCCACTTTGAACGAAAGTTCAGGAACAGGTTTTGAAATCCATTCATTCCAGGGAAAGCCACTGGTTACACTACGCAATTCAGAAAATTGGCTCGATATTATGTCGGGAACCGCAGTGGATGCAAATACATGGACTCACATTGCATTGACTTACGATGGCGTAACTGCAAAACTTTACGTAAATGGGGAATTGGCTAATTCAGAAAACCTGCTTTCATCCTCCTACAAACCGGGTACTTCCGCTCTTACTATTGGCAGAAGGTCTTCTGGTCTTTTAAACTTTAATGGTTCCATCGATGAAGTTAGAATATGGAGCACCACTCGTTCGCAAGCCGAAATCCAAAACAACATGTTTGTTGAATTAGCCGGTAATGAAAGCGGGTTATTATCGTATTACAAATTTAATCAGGGAACAGCAGGCGGAACAAATGCAGGAATAACTACCCTTACCGATGCCACAACAAATGCCTTTAATGGTACATTATCCAATTTTACATTATCAGGAAGCACATCCAACTGGATTAATCCCGGCCAGGGTCCGGCGGGTTATGTATTAATGGCCTCAACCAGCAGTACCTTCGTTGCTCCGGTTGATGGCACTGATATAAACATCGATAATAATTTATCGGATGGTACCGCTGTTGTGAAGATAGCACAAGGCTTTCAGCAATATGCCGATTTTACCGGTACCAAAGGCAACACCACCTACTATTTTAAAATGTGGCCCTACACCAATGCCGGCAATTATGTGAATTATAAAACCGATGGTACGGTTCCAACCGCATCTATAAGTTATGCTAAAACCGCTCCCGTTTCGCATGTCGGCAATCTTACAGCCAGCAATAACAACAAAACTATAAATTTAAATTGGACTGATGCCAATTCATTAAATATGGGCAATGCCGTGGCGTTAGACGGAACCAACGATTACATAACTGTGCCTGATGGCGGTATTGACAATGGCGGTAATACCGCGTTTACTTTGGAAACATGGCTAAAGTGGACTTCGGCATCGGCATCAAACCCTCAGTTTATTTGCGGTAAAGGTCTGGAGCAAATGGAGATACACACCGCTGGAGCAGGTGCTAATAGCCTCCGTTTTATTCCAACTACAGGAATTTATCTGGATGCAGTCAATGTTTTGCCATTGAATACCTGGACACACGTGGCAGTGGTTTACGATGCTCCGAATCTTTTTTATAAAATGTACATAAATGGTATTGAAGTTCCTTTAACAAAAAATGGACCGGGAACTATTGGTACCACCTTACAAAACACCACCAGTGCGTTCGATTTGGGTAGGCGTCCTTACAATTCAACCTATTACCTAAACGGATCGCTAGACGAATTCAGGGTTTGGAACAAAGTGCGCACCAAGGATGAAATTGCTACCAATATGTACAACGAATTGTCAGCAACAGAAACGGGATTGTTAGCCTATTATAAATTCAACCAAGGCATCGAATACGGTACCAACACCGGGTTAACGTCGGTTACCGATGCCAGTGGTTTAGCCAACCATGGCACATTAACCAATTCGGTACTTACAGGTAGCACCTCCAATTGGGTGAGTTTTAGAGCCGATACTCCCGATGGCTACCTGATTAAAGCCTCAAAAACCAATAACATTACAGCACCAGTTAATGGAACAGAAGTAGCCGACGACAATAATTTGGCCGATGGCGTTGGTGCGGTAAATATATTGGCCGGGGTTCAAACTTATACTGGTTGGGCTAATTTTACCGATACTACCGCCTACTATTATAAGGTTTATCCCTATTCAAACAATGGGGCATCAAGGGTTTATAACACTTCGATTCCGGTTCCTGTAGTGAAGGATTCTGTGGGGATAGATCAGTTTAAGGAAATAAGCACAACTATTCCAGATTTTGCTCAAGGTACGTCTGCATGGGCTGATTACGATGGTGATGGACTTTTAGATGTTTTAATTGCTGGAGGGAAAGACTATCATAAAATTGTACAAGGCGATTGTTTTTCATATTGGGGTGCAAAAGCAGCTTCATCGATACTTTACAAACAAAATGCTCCAGGTGTTTTTTTGCCAGTTTTTTCCTTTCCTTCCGTTGTTGAAGCTAGTATAGCCTGGGCTGATTATAATAACGATAATCTTTTGGATTTTATAATAACAGGCAGGGATAATTCAGGAGGAATTGCCGGACCTCCTCTGACAAAATTATACAAACAGGTTTTGGGGAATACATTTGAAGAAGTTGCTGGTACCGGATTTGTAAATGTTCATAATGGATCCGTTGCATGGGCCGATTATGATAACGATGGTGACATGGATATTTTAATATCAGGTGATTACAATGCTTTATTATATAAAAATAATGGAAATGGAACTTTCACAGAATTAATTGAATTACCATTTACAGGAGTCATAAAATCTTCCGTAGCTTGGGGTGATTACAACAACGATGGCTTTTTAGATATTTTGCTTACAGGATATAGCAACGATGTTATTTCAAATGGCCCTATTTCCAAAGTTTACCGAAACAATGGGGACGGTTTTTTTACGGAGCAAACTTCAATAAAACTGCCTGGCATTGAATTTGGAAGTGCCAATTGGATTGATGTTGATAATAATGGCCTATTGGATATTTCTTTAAGTGGGTATATATATAAGAATAACGGTAATGGTAATTTTGAAACGTTTGAAACAAGAAGCCAGGATTCTTTAACTAATTCTTCATGTTCCTGGGGCGATTACAATAATGATGGAAGAATAGATTACGCAATGACCGGTACAGTCGCAAATAGTAGTTTCCGCATTGCAACTGAATTTTACGAACAAACTATGGAACAGTCCTTTATTCTTAGGAATGACTACAATTTTTTAAATTTAACAAGGGGTTCTGGTAACCTAATTGATTATGATAACGATGGAAATTTAGACCTTTTTTTAACCGGTGAAAATAAGTATCAATCGTGCCCAAGTTGTTGTATTGACTATGTTGCACACACAAAACTATACAAAAACACAAATTTTAAAAAGAATACAAAACCAAATGCTCCAACCGGTTTAAGCAGTAAAATTGAACAACAACAAATATTAAGTTGGAATCCTTCCACTGATAACGAAACAACATTAAAAGCACTTACATACAACATACGTATTGGCACAACAAAATATGGATGCGAAATTGTAAGCCCAATGTCATCAACATCAGGTTATAGATTAATACATGAAATGGGTAATTGCCAACTTGATACGTTTGCAGTATTTAATTTAAAAGTTGGCCTTAAGTATTACTGGAGTGTACAGGCGGTTGACAATGGGTATATGGGAAGCTCATTTTCCGAGGTTGACTCACTGGTTGTGGATTCGATTCCTGCTGCGAATTTATCAATAAAGGTAATTGATCATGCAAAAGTTCAAGTAAATTGGAAACGAGGAAATGGAAACCTTTGTGCTGTATTTTGCAAAATGAAATTTTCTGACCCTAATATAGAAACTTCAAACCCTGTAGATGGCGTTCAGTATATAGGGGTTGAAAAATTTCGTTCAGGTCCATCAATAGGTTCAACTGGTTGGTATTGTGTTTACAATGGAGTTGGCGACAGTGTTACGATAAGTAATTTAGAATCAAATAGTTTATATGCAATTCATGTAGTCGAATACTTAACCGAAACGACCGGTCCAAAATATTACCGCCTTAATGGTCAAAAGAATGACAATTATGGTATTTTTAATACCAATGATTATTTGACAAATTACACCAACTATAATGCTACCAGTATTGCTGATTTTAATAATGACCAATTTATTGATATAATTAATTTCCCAGGTGGTCATTTAACTGCATCAATGAATTATAATAATGGAAATAATACATTTACAACAATAAATGTACTAAGCTCAAGCACTCCAAGCAAATATACAAGCGTTGATAAACTGAATGTTGCAAATGCAGACGTTAACAACGATGGATTTTTAGATGTTGCCGTAACGGGTCGGTTTTATCACCATGTGACAAATATAGATTCAGCATTTACTAAAATTTATAAGAATATGGGTGATAGTACCTTTATTGAGCAAACCGGATTTGAAATTACCGGTGTTAAGGAAGGTTCTATAACTTGGGGCGATTTTGATAACGATGGAGATGCTGATTTACTAATTTGTGGACAAACAACCTGTTTGGATTGCGCAAATGTTTATGACACCTTAAAAAGAGTAACTCAGGTTTATATAAATAACTCAACCCAAAACTCCACGCAATTTAGTTTATTGCCGAATTCAAATTTCATAGGAATTTCGAAAGGCAATGCGGAATGGGCTGATGTAAATAATGATGGATACCTCGATTTTGCCATTTCCGGAAGGCCGACCATTGCTTATAGTGACTATGTGAGTGGAGAAACACCCGTAGCCGCGATTTATGAAAACAACAAAAACGGAACCTTTTCTGAAATAATTTTAGGTTCAGCAAGATCAAAAGGCATGGTAGGTAAAACTTGTTTTTGGAATGATTATGATAATGACGGTGATTTAGATTTAAAAATTGAAGGAGAGTCTGACTATGTCATTTGTATTAATAGTTTCCCTGAAAATGATTATAATATAAGCCCCAGTTCCGTTTTGTTTTACGATTATAATAATAAAGCAGATTATGATAACGATGGCGATTTGGATGTTATTGAAAGATATATTCAACAAAATAATGACAATTATTATCCTGGTGATTTTGAGAGCAATCAAATTCCAGCAGCACCCAACTATTTAGGTTACAATAACTACCCGGGATACGTACAATTAGAATGGGAAAGTATAGTAAATGACACTACACCAGCCTCTCAAATTTCATATAATATACGTTTACGTGAAGAAAATAACACGCAATGGTTGGGTGGTTTTCCTACACTAGCTAATGGAAAACTTTTAGTATCAAATTTTGGCAATGTACCCTTTAGGCCGGCAGGAGAAAATAATTTTGCAAAATACAACTTATCTGTTGGAAACTATGTTTGGCAGGTTCAGTCTATTGATGGTTCGTTTGGTGCTAGCAACTGGTCAGAAGAGAGTACTTTTACGGTAACACCTGCTTTAGCCGAGTTCAATTCTGATACAGTATGTTTGGGCGATTCAACCGAATTTATCGATAATTCATTTGCCTATGGTGGTGTTACTTCATGGTTGTGGAATTTTGGAGATAATACTTATAGTACTTTACAAAACCCCAAGCACAAATTTTTATCGTCAGGAAAACAAATTGTAGAGCTTACCGTTAATGGCGTAAAATCAATAGTTGATACCGTATTGGTTAACGACACCATCGCTGTTTCCTTCACTTCCACCGATGTTTGCTCAGGATTGGCCACCACCATTGTTAATACAACACCTTCAAGTGGTATGATAAGCTGGCTATGGGATTTCGGCGATGGCACACCTAATTCAACTAATGGTAATATTGATGCACATGCATTCCCCGCTTTAGGTAATTATAAAATTACATTAACAGCAACAGGTTCAAATGGATGTTTGGCTAAAGCTGTCAAAAATGTAGTTGTTACTACTACACCCAATGCAAGTCTTTCTCTTGAATATGGTCAGCCTGTTTTCTGCAATGGTGATAGTGTTATATTTTCTCTACCTTTAAATGCCAGTTGCAGTAACTATTGGTTACACAATGGTGATACCATTAGCAATAGTACCAATAAACTTATTGTAAAAGAATTTTCAGGCGATTATCAGGCGATTGTTATCAATAATTTTTCAAAAACCTGTAAAGCTTTGTCGGCAGTAAAACATATCGAAGTAAAAGAAACGCCTGATGCCCCACAAATATCCCCGGCGTCGGCAACTTTCTGTCAGGGTGATAGTATAAAATTAGATATTGGTCCTCTTTCAGAATTTACCATTAGCTGGTATAAAGATGGTGGTTCATTAGTAGGTGCGAATACTTATTTTTCTGCAAAAGAAGCTGGTTCGTATTCAGCAAAAATCACTTCGTCCAATACTTGTAGTACTTTTTCTAAAAATCAGGTTACTGTCAATGTAAACCCAAAACCCGAATCGCCTTCGCTTAGCTATGGTGCTACCACATTTTGCTCTGGAAACAGCGTTACATTTAGCACCGATGCCCTTTCCGGGCTTACTTACCAATGGAAAAACGATAACGAAAACATTTCGGGGGCTACCCAAAGTCAATATATTGCAAATACCAGTGGAAACTATTTTTTACAAGTAAAAAACAGCTATTTGTGTACCACAAAAACAGCACCTATTTCAGTAACCGTAAATCCGGTGCCATCGGTTCCCATTTTAGGTTATAGCGGGTCACTTATATTTTGTCAGGGCGATAGCTTACCAATTACCACCGATTTGGTTAGCGGAATAAACTACCAGTGGTTAAAAGATGGAGCCATTATACCCAATGCAACTACCCATTCATTAATTGTAAAATCAACCGGTAGCTATAGTTTGCGGGTTATAAACGCAACTAGCTGCCCTGTGGTTTCAGATGTGGTTTCGGTAACTGTAAACCCCAATCCCGAGCTGCCTTCGCTTAGCTATGGTGCTACCACATTTTGCTCTGGAAACAGCGTTACATTTAGCACCGATGCCCTTTCCGGGCTTACTTACCAATGGAAAAACGATAACGAAAACATTTCGGGGGCTACCCAAAGTCAATATATTGCAAATACCAGTGGAAACTATTTTTTACAAGTAAAAAACAGCTATTTGTGTACCACAAAAACAGCACCTATTTCAGTAACCGTAAATCCGGTGCCATCGGTTCCAGCAATAGATGCCCCTTCATCGACCGGTTTCTGCGAAGGGGGCAGTATTACCTTGCAGACCAATTTTGTGGATGGGCTTGCCTACCGGTGGTTTAATAACAA
>DYQV01000014.1:0-6677 GCA_020719105.1 Rikenella microfusus | reverse complement strand
TGCGAAGGGGGCAGTGTTACCTTGCAGACCAATTTTGTGGATGGGCTTGCCTACCGGTGGCTAAAAAATGGAGGGCTAACGGGAACCGATAGTAATGTATATGTTGCCGCCGAAGGTGCCGATTATATGGTTAAGGTTGCCAACAATTTTGGATGTGAAGCTGCATCGAAAGTTATTGTTTTAACTAGGAATGCAACACCAAAGATTACAAACTTTAATTTTGGTGAAACTCGCTTTTGTGAAGGCGGCAATACTACATTTTCCGTAACAAATAATACAAGCTATTTGTATCAATGGAAAAAAGGAACTGCCAATATTGAAGATGCCAATTCTTATCAATACAAAGCCTTTAGTAGCGGAAATTATTGGTTATTGGTTACCGACAAAACCAGCTATTGTACCAATTCAACAGATTCCGTTGAAGTTGTTGTTGACGAAAACCCCATCATTCTAAGCATTAAAGAGGCTGGAAACGATACAGTTTTTTGCCCGGGCACCCCTGTTAAATTGATGGTAACAACCAACGATAATGAAAAATATGATTACAAATGGTATAATTCTGAAATAGAACTTACCTGGGCCACCGATTGGTATTATCAGGGAGAACTGCCTGCAGAAAAATATTATGTAGAAGTTATATCGGGTAAATGCACAGTAGAATCGCGTAAGTTGGAATTAAAGAATAAACCCGCACCGTTAAAACCCGCCATATATGCACGCGGCCCTAATGTGTGGTATCTGGCATGTGGCAATACCACTGCAGCCGGGTACCGCTGGTACTATAACAACAGTTTAATTGAAGGGGCCACCACCTATAAGTATGTTGCCAACCAGAATCTGGGCGATTATTATGTAGAAATAAACGAGGGAGGTGAATGTTGGACCATCAGCGATATCATTAATATTCCATCGGGCGAAATTACCAGCGGAATTTCCGAACTGTTTTCCGATGCGGTAGAGGTGTTTCCGAACCCATCAAGCGGTTTGTTCAATATTTCACTGGGGACAATGCTTCTAGGATTGGTAGATGTTCAGATAACGGATGCGTTGGGTCAGTTGGTTGATCATTCGGAATATTTGGATATTGAAAGTTTTATGGTAAACCTGGATGATTTCAAAAAAGGAATTTATTTGTGCCGGATTAAGCATGAAAATAACGGGGTTATGAAAAAATTAATCAAAGAATAAAATCAGTGTTATTTAATAATTCAGATAAAAAATGAAGAATATTATCATCATAGCTAGTATATTTCTTTTTAGCACTCATATTTTTGCAACGGATTTTAACGAAAAGCAAAAAGCCATTATTTACAACGAGGCTATAAAAGTGTTGAAATCTTATCAGGAGTTGAACAATCTTATGGCCGATGCAGTGGTAGATATTGAGGAAGTGAACAAAACCAGTCAGAAACTGATTGATTTATTTGTAAACCGAAAGGCTATTGTTTATAATGATTTGGATCCGGCACACAAACTGAGTGAGGTTTATGAATTGGAAACTTATATTAGCAACCTTTTGCTTTGGTATCCCGATGGCATGAAGATTACCCTAAATTTCAATGATTTGAAAGCGGGTAATATCATCGAACACGGTAATGAGATTTTTACGGTGGACCTAATGACCAATAAAAAGAATGATGGCAATTATTTAAACAGGCAAAAAAACGAGCTTACCGAGGAATTGTTGTACCGAATAGCGTTCTTTCAAAAAGGAAACACATTTGAAAATTTCAAGATAGCCGGAGTACGCAGCAGCAAATCAGCCAGCGCAACCAGCGATTCGAAAATGATTGCTGAAGTAAAAAGTGTTACTTTCTCTGATAAAGACTTGCAATTAATTAAGGACCAAACCAAATCGCTGTTAAACGATTACATCAACTTTTTGAACCTGTTGGCCGATCCGAAAGAAACTGCTGAAGACAAAGGTTTTTACAAGGTCTCGTTTTTAGGGTTATTTAAAGATACCGTGCTTAACGTAGCCAACGACATTGAGCCAGATCCACAGCAACGCTGGATAAGTGTTACCGAGTATCAGGAAAATTTGATAAAATCATATCCTGATGGGATTAAAAACTTAGGTATGAACATAGATTCAGCGGAATACGGTAAAATAATACCCGAAGGCGATGAAAAGTATTACATCAATGGGTATATCGATAAGTTTTTTTCCGGTAAATATCAAGACAAAACGGTGTTCCGCGACAATTCCAAATACGATTTTAAAGTATCTTTTGAACGCGACGAAAATACTTTTAAGAATTTTAAATTGGCCAGTATCGATAAATTTGGAGTAAACCTGTATGACCAAAGCAAAGCGGGCGTTACGCAAGAACTACCTCAGCAGGCGGTTACTAGTCTTAAACGTAACGGACTTTATGTAGGTTCGGCTTTTAGTGCTGGTAAAACACTATATAGCAATCCAAATTTAACCGATAATCCAGAACTTGGATGGAAAATTGAGAATAAGAGTGCTCTAGCCATTGAAGCTCAAGCTACCTATTATTTTCACAATCAAATGGGACTTACCGGGGGAATTGGATATAGCCATTATTCGGCCAATTCAAGCTTGTATGGAAAATACCAAAGTACCGTACCAATTTATGATAGTAACAATACTGAAGGCTTTAATACAGTTTCCTCATCCTATGATTCATTGTTGAATTATAATTATTTGAGTATTCCACTTAAGTTAGTTTTCCATAGTAATAAAAACACAGAGACATGGGGTATTTATGGAGAGCTAGGGATTGTTACTTCCATACTCATAGGGGCGAACTATCAAATTAATGGCGATTATTCTACTTGGGATTATTATCCGGAATTTTATTACAATTGGCAAGAGGATCCAAATATTGTAGGTGATGAGTGGGTATCTGAGACTTTTATAGATGACGATAGAACTCAAATTGATGAACAAGGAAAAATAGATGCAAAGGCCGTCCATTTGGCATTAACCACCTCTTTTGGAGTAACCTATCCGTTGGATTATTTTACAACGGTTTACATTGGTCCGGAAATAGTATGGGGTCTGAACTCAATTTATAAGGATGCCAATTATACCGATGCTTTTGGAACAAGCAATCCGGCCGAAAAAGTGGGACTCTCACGAGTGGGTGTTAAGTTTGGGATAAGTTATAAATTTTAAATAGGATCACAAAACATTTGAATGCTATAAAAATCATTTGTATAATTGGTGTTAATTCGTGTAACTTAGCGAAGCGTTTTCATGACCGAAGGGAATAATTCGTGGATAATTAAAATAAAGATGAAATTAATAATTGGAGTGTTTTTTATTGTATTAATGGTACCAGCAATAGCTCAGGAACCTACCAAAACAGCTGTCGCCAGCAAAGAGGCCGCCATTGTGGACGAAATCAACCTTTCCGATACCGACATTGAGGTTTTTAAGGAGCAGACCAAACAAAAGGTAGAGGAATTTCAACAGCACATTGTTACCTTGGGCAGCAAAGACCAACCGGCCGAGAAACGTAATATGGCGGAAAAAGAGGCGCTGAAACTGTTTTTTAAAGGAGCTGAAATGCAAACATCCATCATTATGCCCGACGGTACGGTTACCATCCAATCGCGTCCCATGGAAAAATATCTGGCAAGGCTCAAATCTCTTCCTTATACAGCGGTAGTTATCAAGTTTTACGATTTGGTTTACATATCAAGCTTTACCAAAGGCCCCGATGGGCGCTATTATTCCTCGGCAACGGTGATACAGGAATTTACAGGTTTTTCGGGTGACAATTTGGTTTATAAGGATGTTACGAAAAAGGAAATTGAGATTGTGATTGATCTGGTGGAAGATAAATTCTTTAACGAAAAGAAGTGGCGCGTATTTTTAGGTAACATAAAAGCTACCGAAACCAAAAAAGCGTAGGCAACTTCTCTGGAAAAAGATGTGAGCCACAGATTATCTTCGATGAACGCTAAGTTATTCGCTTTCGCTCATGAAACCGCTTCGCTAAGTACGCTGAGTTCACAGATTAAATATTATTATGCCTGTCCGATGTTGTACCTAAAAGTTTAATCCCTTATTTTTTATTAAAAAGCACTCAATGAGCAAAAATGGATTTGTTTACATAATGACTATTACAAACAAAACTACTTTGTATATAGGTGTTAGGGTTAAGGCGAAAAAAAACTGCAAAACTGACACCTATTGAAATAAACATTAGCTTTGCAAAAAAGAACGATATGAATAATAGAAACTTAATACGATTTGACTGGGCAATAAAACGACTTTTGAGAAACAAAGCAAATTTTACTGTTTTAGAAGGTTTCTTGTCTGAACTTTTAAAGGACGATATTCAGATTCAATCAATTTTGGAAAGCGAAAGCAACAAACAACATGACGAAGACAAATTCAATCGGGTTGACATTCTTGTGAAAGATTCAAAATCAGAGCTGATTATCATTGAAATTCAGAACCAAAGCGAATACGACTATTTCCATAGAATGGCCTATGGAACTTCAAAAGTTTTGACAGAATATATATCGGTTGGACAGCCTTATTCAGAGATTAAAAAAGTATTCTCAATCAATGTTGTGTACTTTGACCTTGGACAAGGCGATGATTACATTTATCATGGCAAGACCGATTTTGTTGGTATTCATAATGCAGACAAACTTTTGCTATCCGACAAACAAAAAGAGTTGTTAGGGAAAGTTGAGCCATTTCAAATATTCCCTGAGTATTATGTAATTAAAGTAAATCAGTTTAACGACAAGGCAACAAACACGCTTGACGAGTGGATTTATTATTTCAAAAACAACGAAATTAAAGACGACTTCACTGCCAAAGGAATTAATGAAGCAAAAGAGTTGTTGCGTGTTGACAAGTTATCGGAAGAAGAACAATTGAATTACAATTATCACATTAATAACCTTCGTAACGAAGCCAGCAGAATGTGGACTTTGAAAATTGATGCGGAGGATAGGGCAAAACTTGAAAAAGCAAAAGAAATAGCTAAAAGAATGGTCGCAGAGAAAATCTCAATTGACTTAATTATTAAATTGACTGGACTTTCTAAAGATAATATCGAAAAACTATAACGCCCTAAACCCTAACAGCACCTACCCAAAAGGCGGGGTTTCGTGTTCCAACGACAGTTATGTGGTTAATCAAACATTAGTTTTTCAAATCAAGTTTTGTGGTAAAAGTCCCGCCATTCGGGTAGCTGCAAAACGTTACTAATGATTTGTGCAGAAGAATATCCGAACATAAAAATCATTTGGTAAAGAATTCTTTTACAGATAGGTATAATCTTGAATATTGTATCTATTTCGAAGAATTTGCTTATCTTGAAATGGCAATAAACAGAGAACAGGCGGTTAAAAAATGGAACCGTCAAAAAAAGGAAGATTTGATAAACAGAAAAAATCCTCAATGGAATGTGTTGGTAACAGAGCATGGCTTTGTCAGGGAACCCTCGTCTTTGACTTTGAATGAGATTACCTTTGGTGAGATCGCTTCGCTTAGTTCCTCACTCCGTTCGGAATGACAGTTCGCATAGTGTGGTATAGGGGGAAGAGGGGGGCGGCTAAGCCGCCCCCTCTTCCCCCCTCCCCTTGAAAATGCCGGTCCTTTCGAGCGAAGCGAGAAAACCCACTGGCAGAGAAAGGGAAAACATTAAAGTGAGGAGAAATTTAAATAAGGTATAACACAAGATATTTTGGGCTTTAGCTAAAAATATATAAATTGAAATAAACAACCCTATGAAATACCCATGAGCAGAAAAAGCACACCAACAGAAAATTATTATTTTAAAAAATAACAATAGATTCTATATCAATAACATACAAAAATATAAACAGATGAAAAATCATTTATTTCTAATTCTGGCTTTTATCGCACTCTTTTCTTCATTTTCAGCTTGGTCCCAGCATTTAGCAAACACGTCTATTTCGACCGATACCCCCGACCAGTATTATTTGCAGGTTAAACAGTTCAACGAATTTATCGATAGGTTCAACTATTCGTCCGATTGGAAAGGGAACCGTATAACCAGCGATTTTAAAGCAAAGGTTCCAAGGGTTAAATACTTAAGTTATCTGTTTAACATTGAGGATTCGCGTTTACAAAATGCAGCCGACTCCAGTTATCGTAACCGTTGCAATCAGTTTTTAAGTGATGTGGTTAATCCTGATTCTCCTCAACTAATCTCCTTATTCAGCGGCCAAGTCACTACAAAGGCATTGGTAAAAATCAGTTACAAAGGTAAAAATCAAAATTGCACTGTTTATTTTTTACCTGAAGTCTTACCAGATCGCTCAGCCAAATGGGTCATAAGTAAAGTTGAAACATCCTGTTTTAAAAACATGGATGATAGCCTAAAAACTTATTTTATTGCCCCCAACAGCCACGAAACCAGCTTTATCAACCTAAAGCGGATTGAGAATATAAGCAATCCTATCTATTTTTATCCTTCATCCATAACTACCGACACCTCACTGCTATTTATGACCGAAGTAGCAGCCAACCGGTTAACCATAAACAACATCGAAAAAGTGACATACTTAATTACTTTTCCCAATTGGATTATAACGGTAGAGGAATTCAACCGCTCCAGTAACAATTCTGGGTGGCTTATAAGCAATGTTGAATTGCTTTGAAACCGATAACCTTGATTTAACCCGGATTATTCATGAATAATCCTGACGATTAAGCT
>DYQV01000757.1 GCA_020719105.1 Rikenella microfusus | reverse complement strand
AAAACAAAATCGGCATTTTTTTCAAGCAAATTGTTCACATGGCCGTGAATGAGTTCCACCGGTAAACAGGTTTCTGCGGTCATCATTTCAATGGAATTGTTCAACAGTTTTTTGTCCGATTCATCGGATAGGATTACATCGAATCCTAGTTTTTCGAAAAAGCCTCTCCAGAACGGAAACTGCTGATAAAATTGCATCAATCCCCGTGGGATTCCTATAACCGTTTTGGTTGTTCTTTCAGCAGGTTTATAACCGTTGAGTAATAATTGAGTTCGCTCCTCAAAAAGGTTTGGTATGCCAAGTCCTTTTCCTTTGCGATCCTCCATTTCGTACATATCGCATATACCGCCATAGAACAGCGGTTTTTGGCCTTCAACCTTTACCCGCCTTATTTCGCAGTGGTTCGAGCATTTATTACAGACAAATTTATCGGTAGTAAACGGAACTTTGCTGACATCGAACCCTTTGAACTTGGTTTTTTGGCCGTTGGCCATTTTGTTTCGGGCAATAATGGCGGCGCCAATGGCTCCGGTAACATCGAAATGGGGAGGAATGTTGATGCGTTTTCCGGTAATTTCTTCAAAAGCAGCCACAACGGCTTTGTTGTTGGTTACACCTCCCTGAAAGTAAATATGGTCGCCAATGGGTTTGTCGCGTACCACACGGTTTATGTAATTCTGTACGGTGCTGTAAGCCAATCCGGCAATAAGGTTTTCTTTTTTATCACCTTTCTGTAAATAGGAATTGAGGTCGCTTTCCATAAAAACGGTACACCGTTCACCTAACTTTGAAGGATGCATACCTTGAAAACCGTGCGTTTCGAATTCCTCTTTAATGTTGATGTTCAATTTTTCGGCTTGCTCTTCAAGAAACGATCCGGTACCGGCCGCACAAACCTTGTTCATTTCAAAATCGGTCACTACCCCGTTTTCAATGTGGATGTATTTGGAATCCTGTCCCCCGATTTCAAAGATGGTATCTACTTCGGGGTTAAAAGCAATGGTGGCTGTGGCTTGGGCGGTAATTTCATTTTGGATGGTATCGGCGCCAATAAAATCGCCGGTTA
>DYQV01000235.1 GCA_020719105.1 Rikenella microfusus | reverse complement strand
TTAAATCCGTAAAGCATTTCCCGTTTTAAATTGTTCATAATAATATTACAATTTATTTACATCTTTGTATTAGCATAACAATTTTTACCTGATGAATTTATTGAATCACATAAAGTACTTATTAATTGCCTTGCTACTTTATTCAGGTAACTGTTATGGTCAGGAAAACCTGTACCAATTTATACACCTGACTAACGATGATGGCCTTTCGCAAAACACCGTTACTTCCATTTGCCAAGACCAATATGGTTTTATTTGGTTAGCGACTTTTAACGGGCTAAACCGATACGACGGTTACCATATTGTTACTTTTTTTAACCGCGAAAATGATACCACAAGCCTCAGTTATAATGATATTGAAGTTTTATATAACGATTCAAAAGGCCGGCTATGGGTGGGCACCTTTGGCGGTGGAGTAAACATTTTTAATCATTCAACACAGCGATTTAATCGCTATATATTTAATCCAGCCGATAGCAATTCAATAAGTTCAAACGATGTAACCGATATTTTTGAAAACCCCAAAGGAACATTATGGATAGGAACACAAGACGGACTTAATCGTTTTAATGAAGAATCAACTAATTTTACCCGCTACCGAAACAAACCAAACGATGCAAATTGCGTTTCATCGAATTTAATATCCTGCATCCATTCAAACAATCCAAAACATTTGTGGATAGGTACAAAGGGTGGTGGTTTAAATAAGCTTGATTTAACTACCAACCAATTTACATATTTTAATAGGGCCCAAGGTAACACCATTAAGGATGATAAAATATGGTCCCTTTATGAAGATACCAAAAACCGTCTTTTAATAGGGGGAGAAAAACAAGCATTGGCCATTTATAATCAAAACACCCACTCTTTCAAATATTATGGCTATACCCACGAACAATTAACCAACCAAGGAGAAAATTTAGTGCGCAGCATTGTTCCCGGACTGGGTGATGATTTTTGGATTGGTAGCGATGGCGGCGGGCTTTATCAATTGAACCACACTTTGGACTATTTTAGGGAATACCGTTACGATATTTCAAAACGCGAAGGAATTGCCAACAATTCTGTAACTAAATTATTTAAAGACAAACAGGATATGTTGTGGATTGGCATGATTGACCACGGTGTGGACAGAATTAATTTGCATCAAAAACCTTTTTATCATATAACTTATAATCAGAATCCAACCAAAGGATTAAAAAACAATGGCGTTTCAGCCATTTTAGAAGATAGCGAGGGAAATTATTGGATTGCAACGGATGGCGGTCTTACTAAATCGAATGGCCAGTTTAATTCTTTTACACATTTTAATGAAAAATACAATGACCCGACCACCATTAACAACAATGCGGTGGTATCGTTACAGGAATTAAAAAATGGGGAAATTTGGATTGGAACTTATTTAGGAGGAATTAACATTTATAATAAGAAAACTAAAACTTTCCGTTATTTGACTTCCGATAGCAATAATCCAAATTCGTTAAGCAGCAATTTTGTGCGTTCCATTTATGAAGACAATGCTGGGTTAATATGGATAGGAACCATGGGGGGCGGGTTAAATTCATACAATCCAAAAACCGGTTCATTTTGTCACTATTTATCGAAAAAAGATTCAATAAAGAGTACCAATATTATGTACATTTTACCCGATAAAAATGATCATCTATATATTGCTACCTATGATGCTGGTTTGATTGTTTACAATAAATCTACGGGGGCTTCAACATCCTATACTGCTTCCTCAACAAATATAAATACAATTAGTAGCAATCAGGTAACATGCCTTTTGTTTGATACGGACTCCACCTTATGGATTGGAACAGCGAATGGCTTAAATGTTTTTAACACAAATAATCACTGTTTTACTAATTTTTTCAAGTCTGATGGTTTATTTGACAACTATATTTGTGCCCTGGTTGAAGACCGTCATAAAAATCTTTGGATTAGCACCAGCAATGGAATTATAAAATTCAATATCCAAAATAAGGAAACAAAAAGATATTACAAAGACGACGGTCTTCAAGGCAAAGAGTTTAACTTAAATTCTAGTTTAGTCTCAGATAATGGATTAGTATTCTTTGGGGGATTCAATGGAATTACCTATTTTAATCCGGATAGCATTCAAGGTCACATTCTTGAGCCTGAAATTCAATTTACTGAACTCTCGGTTATTGGCCAATCTATATCTTCGGGTGATACAATAAATAACAAAGTGGTGCTTACGGAACCCATTTATCAAGCTCAAACCATTACACTCAGTTATGAGGAGCCTTTTTTTGCTATCTATTTCAGTGCTTTTCTACTTAATTCCGTGGAAAAAACTAACTATGCTTATCGATTGCCTGATACCGATACTACTTGGTTTGATATAGGAACTACCAACTACATTACCTTTCATAAATTTCCGTATGGTAAACATCGCCTTGAAGTTCGCGCCACTAATTCTGAAGGTAACTGGAGCAATAAAACTAAATCGATATTAATAAACTACCAAGCCCCTTTTTGGGAAGCAACGGCATTTAAGGCTGTATTAATTCTGTTGCTAGTGAGTAGTCTTGTGCTTTTTAACTTTTTGCGAAACCAAAGAAATAGAAAACAGAAACGACTACTAGAAAAAATGGTTCGGGAAAGAACCCTTGACCTACAAGAGGTTAACTTACTATTAGAAGAAAAACAGGCTGAAATGGAAGTACAACAAGAGGAAATTGTTGCTCAGCATGATTTGACTTATGAACAGAACATCCAGATTTTAAAGCAAAACGAAGAGCTTGAAATGCACCACAAGAACCTTGAAAAATTGGTGGATGAAAGAACTAAGGAATTGATAGAGGCAAAAGAACAGGCAGAAAAGGCCGATGAATTAAAGACCGCTTTTTTAGCCAATATGAGTCATGAAATTCGTACACCAATGAATGCTATTTTGGGTTTTCTTGAAATTCTGGATTATGAAGAATATACTCAGGAACAGAGAACTTATTTCAAAAAAATAATAAATAGCAGTGGACACACTTTACTTACCCTTATTGATGACATTATTGATATTGCAAAAATTGAATCAGGACAAATTGCCATACACAACTCTTCCTTTAGTTTAATGACTCTATTTGAAGAACTCTATTCAATTTATACTAAAAAAGTAACCGAGGAGAATCCAAATATATACTTATACATTGAACCCTTAAAGGATATTGTGATTAATTCCGATAAGTTACGCATCAATCAAGTTATGATTAATTTGCTCGATAACGCACTTAAATTTACCGAATCGGGTTCCATCCATTTTGGGTATCAAATAAAAAGCAATAAAATTCTTTGTTTTGTAAAAGACACCGGCATTGGTGTTTCAAATGAGGATCAGATATTAATCTTTGATCGGTTCCTAAAAATTGAAACAAAAAGCAGCAAGCTCTTTCGAGGAGCAGGACTGGGTTTAGCCATATCAAAACACATTGTTCAGCTTCTTGGTGGCAGTATTTGGGTTGAAAGCCAATCCGGACTTGGATCAACTTTCTATTTTATAATTCCACTTCCTCATGAGACATAAAAAAAAGCCACCGGAATTGATGGCTTTTTTGTGTTTACCCGCGAACTACTGTTTAAACTCCAAAGTTAAATTTGAAATGTAATAGGGATTATAGGGAACCAATCCTTGAATATTTGACACCAAGGCATCATATTCATTGGTTGGCGCTGTTCCGCCTTGAACAAATCCGCTGCTATTAAAAAATCCAGGAGCCTCGGTATTGGTCAAATAATTTGCTACGGCGGCTGCATCAGGATAAACCTTATATGTCTGATAATAATATTCTCTGATTTGCGAGGTAAAAACGTTTTGTAGCGAATAGGTACCCAAAAGTACTTCCCTTCTGGATTCATCAAGATTGCTAAGTGGCAAGCCAACTTCAGCAACCCCAATGTTTTTTGATGCACTGCCCGAAGCCACAAATGCCCAATTAAATCCTTTGGGTTCCTGCAAAAACAGCCAAGCATCAGGATGGTTGCTGTTTCCAAAAACATCAATTCGGTCACCGGCTTTGCCAACAAACATTTTCATATTATCCATGTGAAAACGGTCGTTTAAATTAAGATCCCATTTGTAAATTGAGACAACCATGGTAGCATCGTAAATTGAATCGCCTGCTTCGGAATAATCAATCCTAAAAAGGGTGCTGTCCAAATTGGATGTGTCAGATTTATCCCAATAATGAGGCCTCAACAAGGCTATGCCCATTGTGGGATTTGTGTTCCAGAATACTTGCAACCCAATTCCACCGTCAGCATTACTTTCCGATGCTGCATCGGTAATGGTAAGTTGGTGCTGCCATATAGAACTTTCATAACTTGAATTATCCAATACTACCACATTTTTCGTCTGTCTATCGGCATCACTCATAAACGAAAAACTCATGGGTTTACTCAAACCATATATGCGAATTGCTTTAATAATGTCTTCAACTATCTCAGCAGAAGCATCGCCCACATAAATAAAATTATTCAAATGCCGGTAGGCTTCATTGCCCGAAAAAACTTCAGTTGATACATTTTTTTGAGTTGATGTTTGACTGATAGCACTGGGCACATCAATCCTGAATGTCTCTGGTAAATCAGATTGTATGACCTTATCCTCTTCATTTTTTGCACAGCCAACAGCTATCAATACTAACGAGCCTAAAATAATAGATGTTAATTTGTTTCTTGTTTTCATTGCTTTTTGGTGTTTTAAATTATTTCTTTATTCACTTAATACGTAGTTTTTTTAAAATTGTTTTAACTCAAAATACCCTCTTTAACGAGTTTTTGAAAAATTCCTCTTATTTTTCAATCCCCTTATTAA
>DYQV01000756.1 GCA_020719105.1 Rikenella microfusus | reverse complement strand
CGCGAGTTGGGATTATTATACTGATCCAAACCATGATTTAACCCATATATCATTAACTAAAGTAGAACTCCTTCTAAAAAAAATTGTACAACAAACCCAAATTAGAGAGGCGTTGTCCCCCATCGAATTTCTTACTAAAATGGAAATAGTGCGCAATGGTAAATTAACCTTTGGTGGATACCTTCTTTTTGCCAACGATTACTGTCTAATAAGCGATTTGCAAGTAGGTCGATTCAAGAGCGAAACGACTATTATTGATTCAATTTCTTTGCATACCGATTTATTTACCCAAGTAGATGAAATACTGGGGTTTATTAAAAAGCATTTAATGGTTGAATACATAATTACTGGCGAACCTCAACGGACCGAACGTTTTGATTATCCGTTGGATGCCATCCGCGAGATTGTAATTAATATGGTCGTTCACCGCGATTACCGACAAAGTTCAGCTAGTATTATAAAAATTTTTGACGACCGTATAGAGTTTACTAACCCTGGAAACTTATATGGAGGCATTACCATGGAAGATTTGCTATCGGGAAATTACGCTTCACGAACAAGGAATAAACTTATTGCCAAAACTTTTAAGGAAATTGGCCTGATTGAACGGTACGGGTCGGGAATTTTTAGAGTACGGAAAATTTGCAAAGAATACGGTATAAAAGAGCCTCATTTTCAAGAACTTTCACAAGGTTTTTCAGTAACCTTGTTTAAAGAAAAGGTCGGGGAAAAGGTCGGGGAAAAGGTCGGGGAAAAGGTCGGGGAAAATTTATCAGTAAATCAAACCCTGATTATTAAGTATATGATTGAAAACAATACCATATCGGCACCTCAACTCGCTCAAAAAGTGGGCATTTCGGCTCGAAAAATTGAGGAGAACATAAAAAAATTAAAAGTTTTAGGTATAATTGTACGCCATGGCGCTGCAAAAGGAGGCTATTGGCAAATAAAAGAAGGACTGTAACCCATGAAAAAAACCACCATGTACGATTGCTCCGTACTGGATATCCCCAAAATACACAACCGGGCCGGGAACATTACCCCCATTCAGGGGTTGGAAAACATCC
>DYQV01000755.1 GCA_020719105.1 Rikenella microfusus | reverse complement strand
TTTTGGGTGTATTGCCGGGCTGTTTGGGAGCTTTTGCGGTTGTTGCCCTGTTTTCACATCAATTGGTTTCGTTTGGCGCACTGGTAACTACCATGATTGCCACCAGCGGCGATGAGGCTTTTGTAATGTTTGCCATGTTTCCTAAGCAAGCGGCAATACTTACTGTGATACTTTTGATTGTGGGAGTTTTAGCAGGTTACCTTACCGATAAATTTTATCACCCTAAAAGTATTTTGGATAAAATGTCAGTGCATAATCTGGAATTGCATGATGAAGAGCATTGTAAGTGCTTTCAGAAAAACATATTATGGTCAAATCTATTTCATCCTTCGCTTCATCGTATATCGGTTGCCATCGGCATAATAGCACTTATTACCGGATTGGCAACAGGAGTACTTTCGGGTAAAGCTGAAATGTGGGTAAAAGTTACCCTGATGATAACATTTGCTTTTGCTTTGTTTATTACCGTTACCGTACCCGACCATTTTCTGAAAGAACATATCTGGAACCATATCGTTAAAGTTCATTTGCCACGCATCTTTTTGTGGGTATTTGGTGTTTTATTGTTTATGCACTTTTTAACACTTTATTTCGATGTGGAAGATTGGATTTCAAATAATATGTTCGTAGTACTGCTCATTGCTGTTTTAATTGGTATCATTCCTGAATCCGGTCCGCATCTGGTTTTCGTTACTCTTTTTGCCGCAGGCACAATTCCATTCAGCATTTTATTAGCAAGTTCAATTTCGCAGGATGGACACGGAATGTTGCCCATGCTGGCTGAATCCAAAAAAGGGTTTGTCGCTGTTAAAATAATCAATATGATTTATGCTGTTTTAGTTGGTGGTATTGGGTTATTTCTTGGATTTTAAATTCACGTGAGACATTACCATCAATGCAAATAGGTCAATGATAGAAATGTAATTCATCAGCAGAATAAAAGTCAAAAGGAAATAAACCATCATTCCACCATTAACCATATTGTGGTACTTGAAAAACGGAAGTAAGAAAAGTTAACCCGCTTTATTCATACCTGAGCAAAGCGAAAGGTATGAATGTGCGATGGG
>DYQV01000234.1 GCA_020719105.1 Rikenella microfusus | reverse complement strand
GCTATCCCGATGTAAAATCGGGAGGGGTTTACTTGCGTGAGCTCACTTTGTTTGATTCCCGCTTTGCAACCCAATGCCCATCGCACATTCACACCGTTCGCTGTGCTCAGGTATGAATAAAGCGGGATAAATTAACGATTAACGATTTATGATAGTAGTGATTTAAATCCCCCATCGGCCTAAGGTCATCCAGTTTATAAAGGAGCAAACGCTGAGGGTAGGTTGGTAGAATAAAATAAACTCAAATAGTCCGTGCCATTTGCACTACAACCAACAGTGGAAAGCGAAGCGTTCCGCTAAAGCGAGACAGGCTGCTTCGCTATTTACTTTCCAAGCAGCAGTCTGTCTCGCATCAGGTGCTGCGAGTTCCCAAAAACCCATCACTGCTTCTTTGGCTCCAATCGGATGAGCGGAATCATCATCTCCTCCATAGATATTCCTCCGTGCTGAAAGGTGTTTTTATAATAACTTACATAATGGTTGTAATTGTTGGGATAAGCAAAAAAATCGTTCCCCATGGTAAAAATATAGCTGCTACTCACATTTAGTTTTGGCAAATATATTGATTGAGGAACGGTAACTTCAAACACCTCTTTGGGATTATAATTCAACGATTTGCCTTGCTTATACCTCAGATTGGTACTGGTGTTGCGGTCGCCGGTAACTTTAATGGGGTTGTTAACCCTTATAGTACCGTGATCGGTAGTTATAAATACTTCCACATCTTTTTGTGACAGTGATTTCATCAAATCGAACAAGGAACTGTGTTCAAACCAGGAAAGGGTTATGCTCCTGTAAGCCGCTTCATCGCTTGCCAATTCCTTAATCATATCCATTTCAGTTCGTGCATGCGAAAGCATATCAACAAAGTTGACCACTATAACCGACAATTGATGATCCATTATTTGAGATAAATTGCCCAGCAACTTCCTGCCCTTTTCCAGATTGTGCACTTTCTCGTAAAAAAAACTGGACTTAATTCCAAGGCGGGCCATCTGTTTTTGCATCAATTGCTCTTCATAAGGGTTTTTACTTCCTTCATCGTCCTCGTTCAACCACAATTCAGGATATAGTTTTTCAATTTCAGAGGGCATTAAACCGGCAAACATGGCGTTACGTGCAAACTGGGTCGCTGATGGTAAAATACTAAAAAAAATATCTTCTTCCTTAACGGAATAATATTGGTTAATAAGTGGTTCAATGGTTTTCCATTGATCAAACCGGAGGTTATCGATTAAAAAAACCACTACTTTTTTATCGCTTTTTAAGGTTGGAAATATTTTTTCGCGAAATACATTGGGCGACATCAATGGTTTTTGTTCTGAATTACCCTGATACCAAGCCGTATAGTTTTTTTTAATGAATTTTGAAAAGCCTTTATTTGCATCCTCTTTTTGCATCTGAAGCACTTGATCCATCTGCTCTCCATCGCTTTTTAATAATTCAAGTTCCCAATAAACCAATTTCCGGTAAACACTTTTCCATTCTTCGGTAGTCATGGAATCGTTGATTTGCATGCCCAATTGGCCAAATTGTGCTTGATAAGTAGCGGTGGTTTTTTGGCTTATCAGGCGTTTTTGTTCAATAACCTTTTTAATGGCCATTAAAATCTGTTTTGGGTTTACCGGTTTTATCAAATAATCGGCAATTTTAGAACCAATGGCCTCATCCATAATGAATTCTTCTTCACTTTTGGTAATCATTATAACAGGCATTGCCGGCCGTAGGTCTTTTATTTTCGATAAGGTCTCCAATCCACTTATGCCTGGCATGTTTTCGTCCAAAAAAATAAGGTCGTAGTAGTTTTCTTTTACCATTTCAATGGCATCATTCCCATTATTAGCTGTCTCCACTTGGTACTCCTTCGATTCAAGGAAAATTATATGAGGTTTCAACAAATCAATCTCATCGTCAACCCATAATATAGTTACGTCTTTCATACAATTATGCTTTTAATTAATCGTGTTTGATGAATGTAACCCGCGTTTTTACAACTTCAGTAAATGCTTGTTGCCATGTTAAACGCTAAATTACAAAAATGAGTAGATATGTATTCGATAATTACTGATTTATATAATTTTGATTAAAGAACTTCTGATAGGTAATCAGATTTTTATCCTTAAGAAAGGTCGCATAATTCTCAGCTGAAATAACAAAATCACGGTAGCTATCTTCTGTAAGTTCATGAAGTACTTCACCGGCAATTATTACCCCTTCAAAGTAATTTTTAGCCATGCTTTGGTTTTTAAACTTCTTAACTACAATACAGGTATAATCAGCCGAAAGCAGTTCATTGGCCACTTCAAATTCCAAAAAACTATAATAATCGAGATTAAAATTGGTAAGGTTGAATTGAACTCTTTTTACATCGGCTTTTTGATTGGCAACTACTAATAGATAATAGTGCACCTGCTGCGGATTTGCAACATATATGGTTAAATCAATAGAGTCGGATGCTGCCGTTGCTAATTCTGCACCAAATTCATCCTTTTTAACTTCCTCCAATTCCAATTCACGAGGTTTTCTTTCCAAGGCTGCTAAAACTTCGTTGGCATAATTTACCTCTTCGCTTTCAGGGAACCGCTCTTTGAATTTTCCCAAACTTTCCTTTAACGCCAATGTATCTCCATTGTGACCTTTACATAAAGCACTAAGAATAGCAAATTTAGGTATCAAGGTACTTTGGTTAAAAGCAGAATCAACAAATTGGTAGGTGCGGTTCACTTCATCGCAGTTGTTGGCAATAAAATATTTATAAGTAGCCTGATACATGAACTTGACCTGATTATCAATTTTCTCCAGTTCTTTAAAATAATCAGGATTACCTAATACTTTGGCGTATTCGCTTTGTGGATATTCATTCATTATTTTTGATTTGTATTCCTCTGCCAACGTAAAATTTTTAGTAAGGGCATAAAGTTTATACAAATTATAATAGGTTGATAATCGGTATTCTGTTTCCGGAAATCGGATTAAAAGTTTTTGAAATCCTTCAATGCTTAAAGGCAAATCGTTAAACCGAT
This sequence comes from Rikenella microfusus, assembly GCA_020719105.1. GTDB lineage: Bacteria > Bacteroidota > Bacteroidia > Bacteroidales > SZUA-534 > GWE2-40-63. Next base: position 1,813 of record DYQV01000234.1, on the reverse strand, counting down.
CTTTATATATCGAAGCCATATCAAAGTAGGCCTTTTCAATTTTCCCTTGCGAAACCAGAAGCATTGAATCATTCAATGGCAAATCAACCAAATAATAATCGCGGGTTTTGTTACTAAAAATATTTTTTGTTGAATCTGCACTCTTTTCGCCTTCTGAACTGAAATCTTCAAAACTGACTACACTTTTATTTTTTCTGCGCCAATTATCTTCCAGTTTGCGATCGCCCCATTTTTTCTTAAATTCTTGCATCCCCATGCCCATCATGCCCGGATTATAAAAATACCAATTCCCTTCTTGATTGGTTTTTTCGTTTCCTTGCTGCTGAAGGTAAACCATATCTTGCTGTTGCGATGCTAAAAGTTCTTTTTCCTTTTTATCATTTTCCAGTAGTTGAGCAATAATTTTATCAATAACCGCATTCCTTTCACTATCCGATAAACCCGCAATTCGCTGCAAACTGTCTTCCCGTTCAATAATTACTATGTTTTTAACTAATTCATTCAAGTTCTGGCTCTTATTTTTCAAAGAAATAAAGTCGGGATATTCGGGAGTTAAAATAGAAACGGCACTGTCATAATATGCTTGGGAATTCCTATAATCAGGACGATCAAAATATATATCGGCAGCGGCTAAATATGAAAGCGCTTTTTGGTTGGGATTCAGAGTACTCAAATTTGCGGAAAGCAAAAAGTATTTTATGGCAATTTCCTCATCCGATTCATTTAATGCAATATTCCCCAGTGCATAATAAATTTGATCCCGGAAATCGAAGTTCTTATCGTCCTTTAGCATTTTAACGAGCTCTTTCTTCAAAGGTTTACTATCCTCTGATGCCGCATTAAAAATACTTGCCCGGTTTATTCGGGCATTAAAGGTCATTTCGTAGTCTGGATTTAAATCCACTACTTTTCCATAAGTATCATATGCTTTACCTCTTTCATCAATTTTGTGATAAAGCTGAGCAAGTATATACAAATACCTCACTCTATCCTTTTTATTTTTAGTATTTGCCACTCCAGCAACCATATAAGGTATTGCTGATTCATATTGTTTCTGCCGAATTTGAATATCGGCTTCGGTAATTGCCAATGGACCAAGCAATGATTCTGGGACAAGAATTTTTTCGGTTTCCAATTTACCAATAAACTCTAAGGCTTTATCGTATTTTCCCATTTCAACATAAGTACGGGCCAACCATAAATAGGCTTCATATTTAATGGCTTTATCGCTGTACTCACGTACAATATAACTAAAGGTTTCAATTCCGGCGTACCAATCATGCTTGTAGAATTGCGCTTTTCCTATTAGTAAATAGGCATCGTCAATCCAATGAACAAATTCCTTTTGTTCATAAAACTCCTTGGAAGTTTTGTCCTGCTTTGCCCCCTCCTTGCGTTTTGGTTTTACTGTTATGGAATGTTTCCTTACACATTTTGAGCTTTTTTCAATAGTGCGGTTCATATCGCCAAATGCCACCCGAACTGCATCATTACTGCTATATTTGAAAAGGGGTAAAATAAGCGAATAATTGTCCTTATAATTAGTATTTATTTTTTTAACACCATCCTTAAACGCTTCTTTTCCATTATAGTAAACATTATAATAGGATGTTACATTATGATATGTTCGGGTAACCCCAGTATTTTTCTTGGTAGAACAAGCTCCTGTGAACAAAATTAATGCTATAAGAAAAATAGCAGGTAATTTTTTTATAGTATATGGTTGCAATAAATTACTTTTTATATCAATTAAACTTCAATTCAGCAAAAATATTTTAATTTATCGAATGTTTTTATGGTTCGTGAAATTTAA
>DYQV01000754.1 GCA_020719105.1 Rikenella microfusus | reverse complement strand
GTTGTATTATCGTAGCCGAAACCACCCATGAAGTTTTGGCGTTACGTCAAAGCCTGGTTAAGAGGATACAACAAATTTTGGACAATTCTCTATAAACAAGTATAATCCGATGGTAGAAATAAAGCTATGGAAACAACACTGTGGCAACAGCAAATCTATGCTTTGCTAACTGCCTATTTTACCACTCAACCGAAAGTGATGGTAGCTTACTTATTTGGTTCACAAGCTACTGGACAAGCCAGGCCAGATAGTGATGTAGATGTAGCTGTGCTGTTAGCTGAAACAGACACTTTTACCAGATTTGAACAAAGTTGGCAATTCAGTAACGAAATTGAGCAGATTATCTATAAATCGGTAGATGTAGTTGTTTTGAATGATGCTCCCCCGTTGTTGGTTCATCATATATTATTGCAAAAAAAATTACTTTTTGAGCGTGATATAAATGAACGAGTGAAGTTTGAAGTACGGGCGGGGAAAATCTACGCAGATTTACAGCCCATGTATCAATTTTTTCAGCAAATGACTCGGCAAAGAATTAAGGCAGGCATTTTAAATGAACGGCATCATCAATGGCACGTTACAAGAACGCTTGAACAAGCTCGCAATTTACCTGAGCGAATTGCACGACTTAGAGAATGTCACCTTTCAGGAATATCAGGTCAATAAATTCATTCGTAAATTTGTAGAGCGTACTTTACATACAGCTTTAGAAGCTTGCCTTGATATTGGACGGCGGTTGATTGCTACTCTTGGTTTACGCCATGCAAATGATAATAAGGAAATTTTTACTATTTTAGCGGAAGAGGGCATTTTGCCTAAACAGATTTTGCCTACATTGTATGCTATGGTTGGTTTTCGTAATGTCTTGGTGCATGAATATGTCGGTTTAGATGATAATGCGGTTTATGGAGTTTTGAAAAAGCATTTGAAGGATTTTGAAATATTTAGCCAAGCTATCGAAAATTATTTATCGTCTCAAGAATTTCAAACACACTAATTTGTTTTAGGTAAATTTTTTCGAGCTATGGAAACAACACTGTTACAATGGGAAACAAAACTCTATCCTTA
>DYQV01000753.1 GCA_020719105.1 Rikenella microfusus | reverse complement strand
TCAAAAATCAAATCACAAAATCAATGATATGGTCATATTCAGGGTTTTTATTTTTTACATATACTTCACTTTTGTTTAATACAATGGAATAAGGTTCTACACTTTCCGTGAGCCAAACATTTCCTCCAATTATGGTATCGTGCCCAATAATTGTTTTACCTCCCAGAATAGTGGTTCCTGAGTAAATAGTAACGCTATCATTTATTGTAGGATGCCTTTTTTTTCCGGCTTTATCTTTTGTTACGCTTAGCGCCCCTAAGGTGACTCCCTGATAAATTTTCACATGATTTCCAATTACCGTTGTTTCGCCAATCACTATTCCTGTTCCATGATCAATGCAAAATGATTCACCAATTTGAGCACCGGGATGAATGTCGATGCCTGTTTGTTTATGTCCATATTCAGTAAATAGTCGAGGTAACACAGGTACATTCTGTTTATATAGCTCATGAGCAATGCGATAGATACATACAGCATAAAATCCGGGATAACTCACCATCACTTCTTCAATGCTTTCTGCGGCAGGGTCTCCTTCATATATTGCCGTGGCATCTTTTATCAGCAAATCATAGATTGCAGGGAAGGAATCAATAAATTGGAGAGCCAAGAGCTGAGCCTGATTTTTTTCATAGTTTATAGTTTGCAAGAGTTGGGTTACCTGTTTGGTAACACCTTCAAATTCTTTATCCAGTGAATTGCATTCTTTTCTGCTTAAAATAGGAAAAAGCAATTCAATTACATTGTTAAGTAAATCGTAGCTCGCTTTTAGTGGAGGTACTTTTCCGACTGAACTTCTCCGGAATTGCCCAATTTGGGTAAAAAAATCTTCTTTTTGCATAGTAATAAAAAAAAAGCCCTTTCATCAGTGAAAGGGCTTATATTGTTTTAGGTGTAAAGTAATTCTATCTAAATCACAGAAACAAAATATGCCCATTTAATTTGCACATACAACAACACATTAAATTGTCAATTTGAAAGTGATTCATAATTGTTATTTGATAATTTAAGATGCAAATGTATGAATATATTAGATTTGTGCAATAGCAGCTTTAAAAAATATTGAATTGGT
>DYQV01000233.1 GCA_020719105.1 Rikenella microfusus | reverse complement strand
CAGTTAACTGATAAATACCTCTTGACCATTCCGTAATATCCAATTCTGTGACCGGTGCAGCATTTTTCAGTTCATAAATTAATCGTCCTTGTATATCGGTTATTCTCAATGCGATGTTTTTATTGGAATCAATAATTTTTATTTAGAATATTTTAATTGACAACGATTCACCAATTGACAAAAACAAAAAGAACTTTAGGCAACCTAATTGAAAAAGAAATACAAATCAGAGGGCATGCTTCATCGTACTCACGTTAAATTGGTCAAAAAATTCCAATGCTGCCGTAGATTGTGGGTATCTAAAAGAAAAAATAAGTAAACCTATAAGCCGGATTCTGTCCCCAAAAATTCGGGGTTCTATCATTTATCTGGGATTCCGGTCACCCGAAACCACTATCGGTCTACCCCTCCCGACATAATTACAAACAAAGCGGGCCGCTCTGCTTCACCTAAATGAAATCGGGATGTACATGGCCTTTCAACCCTTGAGAGACACAGCTAAGCTGATTGCCCAACTTACTGGTGGGCTCTTACCCCACCTTCTCACCCTTATCTCGTCCCGAGTAATCGGGACGGGACGGTTATTTTCTTCTGTCTTACTATACCCTCACGAATATCTTCCCTTTCGGAAGCAAGGTGCCCTGCGCTGCCCGGACTTTCCTCCATCTTGCAAGCAAGAAGGCGATAGAACGGTTTACTTATTTCGCAGCAAAGGTAAGGGTTCTTTCACAGATAGCAAGGGTTTTTAACCCGCTTTATTCATACCTGAGCATTGCGAAAGGTGTGAATGTGCGATGGGTATTGGGTTGCAAAGCGGAAAACCCCGATTTAGCTATTGCCAAAATTGGGAGTTTTTATTTTCCTAATTTTGAGGAATAGCTTTATCGTCAGGATTATTTAGGAATAATCCGGGTTAAAAATAGCTTACGGTTTTTATATTCATAAACTCATGCATCCCTAACGCTCCTAATTCCTTTCCATATCCCGATTGATTGGTTCCACCGAAGGGCAATCCGGGTTCAGTTTTAACCATTCCATTAATCGCCACGGTACCTACTTGCAACTGTTGGCTAATCCATGCCGCTTTATCCATATCTGCTGTCCAAATAGATGCGCCCAAGCCAAAATGCGAATCATTTGCCATTGCAATGGCTTCTTCATCGCTATCAAAAAAGCAGACTACAGCAACCGGACCGAATAGCTCATCAGTCCAAGCTGGCGATTCCAAAGGTACATTATACAAAAGGGTAGGCTCATAAACGCTGCGCATAAATTCACAAATTTCGCCACCCACCAAGCATTTAGCACCTAATGAAATGCTGGTAGTTACTTGTGCTTCTAATTCATTCATGGCTATTTCGTTAACCAATGGCCCGATAAATGTTTCAGTATCTAACGGATTGCCTTTCACCAGATTTTCAATCAACGACTGAAAATTTGTAACAAATTCATCCGCAATACTCTCGTGCACAATAAACCGTTTAGCTGCTATGCAACTTTGGCCACTATTAAGGAACCTCGATAAGAGGGCTTGTTGTAAAGCAGAATGCATGTCAGCATCGTCAAAAACAATAAATGCATCGCTACCGCCCAATTCCAGCACTGTTTTTTTTGTGTATTTTCCGGCTAGTGATGCAATAATGCTTCCAGTTTTGTTGCTTCCAGTCATGGTTACAGCCTTCACAATGGGGGAAGCAATCACAAGTTCAACTTGCTGGTGGTTAATAAATAGGTTTTGAAATAGTCCTTTGAGTGCGTCGGCATCTATAAAAATCTGTTCAATAGCTTTGGCACATTGGGGTACATTGCTGGCATGTTTTAAAAGCCCAACATTTCCGGCCATTATACAGGGAGCAATAAAGCGGAATACTTGCCAAAATGGAAAATTCCAGGGCATTACGGCAAAAATAGTGCCCATGGGTTCATAAATTAGTTGGCTTTCAACAGCAGTTGATTCCAGAATGCTGGCATTTAAGAATTCAGCGCCACTTTCGGCATAAAAGCGACAAACCCAGGCACACTTTTCAACTTCTCCAACCGATTGCTTGATAGGTTTCCCCATTTCAGTAGATATCAGTCTCCCGTATTGTTCTGAGCGCTCTTCTAATAAATCAGCCATTTTAAATAATAGCTTACTGCGGGTGCTGTATGGAGTATTTTTCCAGCTATTAAATGCTTGCTGTGATAATTCAAGTTGGGTTTGCAATTGTTCGTTGCTAATAACTTCGAACTCCTTTTCTACAATTCCTGTGAATGGATTTTTTGAAAGGTACATGGATTACGTTTTTATAAGTTTGCTTTACAATTCTAATTAAATACCGAAAAATTCCCGGTTTCTGCTTTTGACATTCAAATTCATTCAAGGATGTTATCGAATCTGCACTATAGTTGCACCGAAACCGTATTCTTTAAATGAAGCATCTTGATACGACAGTTTTTTATTAAGCTTATCCAACTCTTTTCTGATTTCCATTTTTAATACACCATTCCCAACACCATGAATGAAAACTACCTTTTTTAAATGGGTATTTATCGCTTCGTCCAATTTCGACTTAAAATTAGCCATTTGTATTTCCAACATCTCGCTATTGCTCAAGCCTCTAAAATCGTCGAGTAATTCGTGAATGTGTAAATCCACTTCAAGAATTTGAGCTTCTTTTTCTTTACGTGATGAATATACAGGCTTACTTTCCACTACTTCTTTAGCTTTTACAATTTCTTTTAACTCTTGTTGAGTCAACTCATTAACCGATTCGGACAAAGGGCTTTCGGTGTAAACCGGGAACAGCAGCGATTCTTTATTAAAAAAATCATTGGGCAGATACGCCTTCTCTTTTAAAAACTTTATCGGATTTATCGATAAATTCTTGGTTGCCGGCTGCTTTACCTGAAATTCTCCCTTACGATAAAATATCAAATGAAAAATATACTCCGGCAATTGGTTTACTGATCCAATGGCTAACGATTCAATAAGTTCTTTGGTATTCGCTTCTAAAACACCTACAGAATTGGATGCCGTAACCCCATTTTCTTCTTTGGTAACAATGCTGTAAAGTACATTATAATTGCTATCATTAATTAAATAGAGGTCCAAATCACTATTGCCCGGTCTTCCTTTTGGAACAAAAGCAAAGAACACATTAATTATATCTGCCGTTTCTTTCACAAATTCAACTTCAGGATAAAAAATGTCGGCAGTATCAACCAATACGTCGCTTTCCGGTTCTTTATTCCCTGTTGATCCGGGTTTCTGGGATGTATTTTTGCCTGAATCATACGCTGTGTCTTGCTCAATAACCACTAATTCCTGAATTTGCGTGGGAACTTCGAACCCATAATTGTTCATTATCATCACACTTTTGCGGTCAATAAGATGCGTAACAGTACCACCGCCTATATCATTTAAAAAACGTACTTTATCGCCAACTTTTATGCTCATAGTGTAAAAGGTATTATTATCGAATTATTTTTTATTTGAAGCGCAAAGTTAGTTATTTTTGCCGTGCCTTTAAAAAATGAAATGAATACCATACAAAACATAAGCATTTCGGAATATACCTACGAACTCCCCAACGAAAGGATAGCAAAATATCCTCTTCCCAAGAGGGATGAATCTAAGTTGTTAGTTTATCAGCAAGGAACCCTGTCGGAGAGTGTTTTTAAGAATATTTCAAATTATATTCCCAAAAACAGCCTTTTGGTTTATAATAATACACGGGTAATCAACGCCCGGTTGATTTTTACAAAACCTACCGGAGCAAGCATCGAAATATTCTGCCTTGAACCTCATAACCCTCCCGATTACGCACTTTCGTTTGCACAGAACCAACATTGTCAATGGTATTGCGTGATTGGTAATTTAAAAAAATGGAAAGAAGGATTTTTGGAAAAACAGTTGGAAATAAATGGACACAAGGCCAGGTTGACCGTAGAAAGAATTTCGACCCATAAGGATGAGCAAGTGGTAGAATTTTTTTGGGACAATTCAAACTTAACGTTCTCTGAAATAATGGAACACGAAGGAACTATTCCCATACCGCCTTATTTAAATCGAGAGGCTGAGGACAATGATTTGGAGACTTATCAAACCATTTATTCCAAGCATCAAGGTTCGGTTGCCGCGCCTACTGCCGGCTTGCATTTCACCAGCGAGGTATTCCATTCCTTAGCAAACAAAGGTATTCAGAACCATAATGTAACATTGCATGTGGGTGCTGGTACATTTAAGCCGGTTAAAAGCAATATAATTGGAGACCATGAAATGCATTCGGAGCAATTTTTTATTACTTCGGAAACAATTAAACCCATAATTAACCATTTAGGAAATATTACTGCTGTTGGAACAACTACTGTTCGCACGTTGGAAAGCCTGTATTGGTTAGGTGTAAAGTTGCAAACTCAAGGTACACCCATTAATAATAAGTTAGATTTATTACAATGGGAAGTATATTCATTAAATCAGGAAATTCCGGTTATTGATTCATTAAATGTCCTTTTAAGGTATGTAACCCAAAACAGCAATTCGTATTTAGTTGCATCAACTGCTATAATAATTGCACCCGGGTATCAGTTTAAAGTAGTAAACCGTTTGATTACTAATTTTCACCAACCCAAAAGCACCTTATTGTTGCTTATTGCCGCATTTATTGGCTCCAATTGGAAAGCAGTTTACGAATATGCGTTGAACCATCCATTCCGCTTTTTGAGCTATGGTGATAGCTGTTTTTTGAATCCATAACTGGTTTTAAAAGCTGTTGGTTTATTATATACCCTTGTATATTTATATTCAAAATATAAAATAACCCTTGTATTTTTAACCCGGATTATTCATTAATAATCCTGACGATTAAGCT
>DYQV01000232.1 GCA_020719105.1 Rikenella microfusus | reverse complement strand
AGAGTTTATAATTAGATTTTAGAATTGTGGTTTGTTTGTTTATAGTTTTTGGTCACTGGTAACTGGTTTCCATCTTCTAATTTCTAACATCTAATTGACGTCGCAACCGTTTTAAATAGCGCTTTCAAGAGAAAATGCAATTTTTCGATTCTAAAATTTTGGGTTTCCATTGTTTTTTCTTTTAATTTGCTTTGTCTTTCCTTTTAAGCATGATTGAATTATAGCGGATTATAATCATGTTCATTCCTTATTATTATATATAATGAAAAAGCAACCAAAACTAAATTTTTGGCAAATCTGGAATTTGAGCTTCGGGTTTTTGGGAGTTCAATTTGGCTTTGCCTTACAGAATGCCAACGGCAGCCGGATATTAACTAGTTTAGGTGCCGATCCGCACACCTTATCGTTTTTTTGGATTGTTGCACCTTTGATGGGTCTAATTGTTCAACCTTTAGTGGGTGCAGCAAGTGATAGAACGTGGACGAGGATAGGCCGGCGTTCACCGTATATTCTTTTCGGAGCACTAATTTCGATGATTGCGATGTTCTTCATGCCAAACGCGCCTCTCGTAATAAAAGCAGGTGGGGCTGGAGTACTTGCATTTGGTGTATTAATGCTCGCACTAATGGATGGGTCTTTTAATGTAACATTTCAACCTTTTAGAGCCCTTGTTGCAGATATGACACCCGACGAGCAGCGAAATCTGGGTTATTCGGTCCAAAGTTTTTTAATCAATGTTGGAGCTGTTATTGGGTCAGCATTACCTTTTATTCTCACAGCATTTGGTATTCCAAACGAAGCTAATGCCGGGAGTGTTGCACCATCTGTAATATGGTCGTTTTATATTGGAGGATCCCTTTTATTACTGAGTGTTCTAGTTACTGTCTTTAAAACCAAAGAATATCCACCAGCCGAATTTGAAGTTTATAATAATATTACAATAGAAGATAAAGCCAAAAAGGAAAACTTTTTCCATTTGGTATTGAATATGCCAAAAACTATGAAACAGCTTGCTGTTGTTCAGTTCCTTTCCTGGTTTCCACTATTTCTGATGTGGGTATATTCTACAACTGCAGTATCACAACATTATTTCGGTGTCCCTTTGGACTTCAAAGCTGAAACAGAAACCAATGAAGGTATCAGACATGCGTATAATTTAGCCGGAAATTGGGTTGGAATTTGTTTTGCTGCTTATAGTCTTGTTGCAGCCATCTATTCTGTTTTAATGCCTTGGTTAATTAAGCTCACTAGCAGAAAAGTCGTCTATTCTGGTTCATTATTGCTCGGAGGATTAGGCTATATCTCAACCTACTTTTTCTCTGACCAATACCTGCTTTTAATTTCGATGGTAGGCATTGGTATTGCATGGGCAGCTATCCTTGCTATGCCTTACGCAATATTATCTGGTTCGCTTCCTGCAAAACGCATGGGTATTTATATGGGTTTGTTTAACCTCACAGTGGTTATACCCCAGATTATTAGTGCAGTTGTAGGAGGTCTTATTTTAAAATATTTCTTTCATTCGAATGCAATTTTCATTTTAGTATTTGCAGGAATTTTTATGCTAATTGGTTCGTTAATGGTATATTTTGTAAAAGATTCCAGTTCTGAACCATTAAAGAACCAAAGTGGCAGTGGCCATTAGTTAATAATAAATAAACGTCAGATTTAACTTTACCAAGCTATGGCAATAATTAAAGCCTGTATTTTTGATTTAGATGGAGTTGTAGTTGACACAGCAAAGTATCATTATCTGGCTTGGAAAAGGCTTGCGAATGACTTGGGCTTTGATTTTACAGTGCATGATAATGAGCGTCTGAAAGGGGTAAGCCGCATCGATTCTTTAAATATTCTTTTGGAAATAGGCGGGCTAACCTTTACAAATGAAGAAAAATTGACGTTTGCCGATAAAAAGAATAGCTGGTACACCGAATATATCGATAAAATGACTCCCGATGAAGTGTTGCCGGGAGCACTCGATTTTTTTGACCAGTTAAAATCCAAAGGAGTTAAAATGGCTTTGGGTTCAGCAAGTAAAAATGCCGGGTACATTTTGCAAAAAATCAATCTAACCCATTGGTTCGATTTTGTTGTTGACGGTACAAAAACCGCCAAAGCCAAACCTGATCCCGAAGTATTTCTGCTCGGAGCAAAAGGTTTGAATGTTGCACCGAATGAATGTGTGGTATTTGAAGATGCAGAAGCAGGAGTAGAGGCCGCTATCAATGCGGGTATGTACTGTGTAGGAATAGGCAATAGTGCAGTACTTGGGAAAGCAAATTTTGTAATACCCGGTCTTTTTGAAATGAGTTTGGAAAAACTGGTTTTTTGATAGTTAGGAGAGCAACCGCTCACGAAGTTTAAAATTTCATGGGATTATTTGGGGGAATAAGGTTGCTCTCCATTTTTTTAATGAGTTGCAATAATTATGTGGTGTATTTGAGTTATAGCGAACCGAAGGGTCACCATTAAAAATTATTTTCATGAACAGATATATTAAACCTGATAAATGGAATATTATTGAAGAGGGGTTTTCATCCGAAAACGTTCCTTCTTCGGAAAGTATATTTAGCATTGGGAATGGCCGAATGGGCCAGCGGGCAAATTTTGAAGAAAAGTATTCCGGAAAAACCTTACAAGGAAATTATATTGCCGGAGTTTATTATCCTGACAAGACCAAAGTGGGTTGGTGGAAAAACGGATATCCTGAATATTTTGCCAAAGTACTCAATGCTGCCAATTGGATTGGAATTAACGTTCAAGTGAACGGTGAAGAACTCGATTTGGCCAAAACCAAAACAGCCGACTTTCAAAGGGTGCTTAATATGCGTGAAGGATATCTTTCCAGATCTTTTCAGGCTACTATGAGAAACGGGAATGAAATTCGCGTGGATAGCCGTCGTTTCTTGAGCATTGTTGACGATAATTTGGGAGCTATCCGTTATACCCTTTTTGCTGTCAATTTTACCGGCAATATTACACTTACTCCATACCTTGATGCCGATGTAGTAAATGAAGATTCAAACTACGACGAAAAATTTTGGGAAGAGGTTTCTCAGGAATCGGTTGGTAATAGTGCTATGGTAATTTCCCGGACCAAAAAAACCGGATTTGTAGTGGCTACCGGTATGGTATTTGAAATCTGGAAAAACGGCAAATTAATATCAGTTAACCCTATCAATACCGTTAAAGAAAAATTTGCAGCTTGTGAAGTTACAGTTGACATGGCTGAAGGGGATGAGTTGGTAATCTATAAGTTTGCTACCAATGTATCTTCATTTAATCATCCTGAAAAGGAACTAGTGGAAGTTGCCAATAAGGAGTTAAACAAAGCGTTAAGCAAACATTTTAACCAATTGCTGCTCGAACACAAGGAGGCATGGGCTGCCAAATGGGAAGAGAGCGATATTACCATTGAAGGAGATGTGGCTGCCCAGCAAGCCATCCGGTTTAATATTTTCCAACTGAACCAAACCTATACCGGCGAAGACGAGCGGCTCAATATTGGACCAAAAGGTTTTACCGGCGAAAAATACGGTGGAAGTACCTATTGGGATACCGAAGCGTATTGTTTGCCTTTTTATTTGGCAACAGCCGACAAACATGTAGCCCGAAACTTATTGCTTTACCGATACAAACAATTGGGCAAAGCTATTGAGAATGCCAGCAAGTTGGGATTTAATCATGGATCGGCACTTTTTCCTATGGTTACTATGAATGGCGAAGAATGCCATAACGAATGGGAAATTACCTTTGAGGAAATTCACCGGAACGGAGCTATTGCTTTTGCTGTTTATAATTACGTTAACTATACCGGAGACAAAGGTTATTTGAACGATTTTGGACTTGAACTTTTAATTGGAATTAGCAGGTTTTGGAGTCAACGGATTACCTGGTCGGAACGTTTGAATAAATTTGTGATGTTGGGCGTTACCGGTCCCAATGAATACGAAAACAACGTGGACAATAACTGGTACACCAACAAACTGGCTTGCTGGTGTATGGACTATACCTGCGAAGCTATTGAATTGGTAAAGAATAGCGATCCAACAAAATATTTGGCTTTGTCGGCTAAAATTGGTTTTAACGAAATGGAAGAAACCAAGCGATGGACTGAGATAACCCAGAATATGCATTTTCCCGAAAGTAAGGAATTGGGAGTATTTCTTCAACAAGACAATTACTTGAACAAAGAACAGATATTGGTAAAAGATCTGGATCCAAAGCACAGGCCAATTAACCAAAAATGGTCATGGGATCGCATCCTCCGCTCTTGTTTTATTAAGCAAGCCGATACGTTGCAGGGAATTTATTTGTTTGAGGATAAATTTGATGTAGATACCATTGAGCGAAATTTTGACTTTTATGAATCCCGCACCTTGCATGAATCATCCCTATCGCCTTGTGTACATTCCATTCTGGCAGCCAAACTGGATAAAATGGAGAAAGCATACGAACTGTATTTACGTACATCGAGGCTTGACTTGGATGACTACAATTGTGAGGTTGGCGAAGGATTGCACATTACTTCCATGGCGGGCACTTGGATGTCGGTGGTACAAGGGTTTGGAGGGTTACGGGTTTTTAATGGAAAAATTCATCTGAATCCAAAAATACCTAAGGCATGGGAAGGATTTTCATTTAAAATCAGGTTCCGGGGGAGCGTGCTCAAGATAATTGCCTTTAAAGAAAGGGTCGAAGTTCAGAATTATAGCGATAAACAAGTTCCTCTAACCATTTTTGGCAAAGAATATGTCATTGAATCGAATGATAGTATTTTAATTAGTAATTAGTTTAAAAGTATTTATATGAAATACCCATGAGCGGAAAATAGCACACCAACAGTAAATGATTAAATTTCA
>DYQV01000231.1:1392-4869 GCA_020719105.1 Rikenella microfusus | reverse complement strand
CCAATATTGAGGTGTAGCTTAATCGTCAGGATTATTAATGAATAATCCGGGTAAAGTATTAAAATATTCTAAGCGAATTAAAATCATAATAATAAAAGCTATACTACATGATTCCAGGCAATTTTAATTTGTTCTAAAACCCATTTTGTTTAAGGACATAAGTTACCCATGGATTAACTTAGCGAAACGTTCACGAACAAAGTGAGTAACCCATGGGCTATTGAACCCTCACTAATATTTGGCTTTAGCCCAAACCAATAAATATTTAAATGTGAAAACAATAGAATTTTCTATAAATTTATAGCAAAATTGTTAATAACTGTTGAAATTCACTGTTTTGATACCTGAGTAGTTACTCATATTTTTATTTTAAAATTGAAACACTTGTCCGGTTTTCACTTGTTGAATTCCAAACTCATTATAAAATGCCGCCATTGCCGGTAATTCGGTACAATGCGACGGTAAAACATGCTCTACGTTTAACTGTTTCAGATATGCAATAGTCCTTTGTGTTTGCACCCCTTCGTCCTTCAAATGAAAGCCGCCCATAATAACTTTTACCTTGTCTTTACCCGATATTTTTTTTGCATATTCTGCAATATTGCATATACCGGAATGAGAACATCCTGTAATTAGTATCAGTTCATTGTTTTGAATTATTGCAAGGGCAGTATCATCGGGAACAAAATCGTCATTACCTTGCTCATCAATAAAAGAAGTTTTTTGAGATTCAAATTCGTTTATTCGCGGTATTTCACCCAGAAAGATAATATCCTTTGTAATAAAATAAGGGGTCTCCGACTCTATCAGGTTAAACTTGTTTTCAATTTCCGATTTTGATAGCGCAAGCCCAATATTTTGTTTGCTCCCTTTCCTGAATCTTTTTATAAATGAATTAGGATGCGTTATGAGTGTTTTATTGCTAATGTGCTGTAATCCATCTCCATGGTCCCAGTGTCCATGGCTGAGCACAATGGTATCAACAGTATCCATGATAGTAAGCCCCATCAAAGTGCTGTTTTTTAGAAAAACAGAACTATGCCCCGTGTCAAATAAAACTGTTTTTCCATCATGCTCAATTAGATACGATAAACCATGCTCGGCAAGGAACCGGCCACCAGCCACGTTTTCAGTCAATACGGTTAATTTCATCTGTTTATAATTTTAACCACGAATAACACTAATTAACACAAAAGATTGATTATCTCTAATTTACACCATATTTTATGTTGAAGATTATAATCATTGCCTTGTGTGTTTAATGCCACACATGAATGTTTCATTCTATGGGTTAATTTCTTTTACTTATGATTTTTCCATTTGCAATCATGTTGTAAGCCGATTGTATCTGAGTTGCAAAATCGGATTCCGGAGCATATTCCATGATACTTTTGCATTGAACCATTGCTTCAACCACTTGTGCATTAAAAGTAAATTTTCCTGCTATGCTTATACCTAAACCATTACAATACAATTCAATCTCGTTTGCCATTTCGTTATTCAGGTCGTATTTGTTTATTATAACCCAGGTTTTTAGATTGAATTTTGAGGTTATTTCTATGGTCCTTTTTAAATCATGCAACCCCGAAATAGTTGGTTCTGTAACAATAACCACATGGTCAACGCCTGTGATTGTTGAAATTACAGGACAGCCAATCCCGGGAGGCCCATCAAGAATAATGGTATCAATATTTTCAGCTTTAGCCATTTTTTTAGCTTTATCGCGAACCATATTTACAAGTTTTCCGGAATTTTCTTCGCCCGGCGCTAGGCGGCCATACACCATTTTTCCGTTACGGAATGTCCCCGCATACATACGGCTTTTATCACTGTCAATCATGGTAATGGCTTCCGATGGGCATATACGGGAACAAAGTTTGCATCCATCGCATAAGATTTCTGAAATAGAAACCCTACCATTCAAAAATGAAATGGCTCCAAAACGGCAATAATCAACACACAACCCACAGTTAGTGCACATCGAATAATCGATTACAGCTTTTTGCCCACCCATATAAACCTGTTCTTCTTCATGTGTTGGATTGAACATGATAAACAAATTAGCAGCATCCACATCACAATCGGCCAAAACAACTTTTCCGGATAATGTTGCAAAGGCAGCGCTTATACTGCTTTTACCAGTTCCTCCTTTACCGCTAATTATTGCTATCTCCATATTTTTCAACTATTGAGTTAAACATTGAAATGAAGGGCTGTTCCCATTCCGTTTTATATTTTACAAATAATTCCCCTTTTGAATAATACGATGCAATGTCTTTATCAAAAGGGATTTCCATTAATAAGGCGATATGCTCCTGTTTTAAATATTCATAAATAGCATTATCACCAAGTCCGGCACGGTTGATAATTACTCCACAGGTTTTATTCATGGTTTTTAATGTTTCAACCGATTGCCGTAAATCGCTCAAACCAAAGGGGGTTGGTTCTGTAACCAAAATAACATAATCGGCAACGGCAACGGTCTGTATAAATGGGCATGAAGTACCCGGAGGTGAATCCAAAATAATAATTCCACTGTTTCCAGCTTCTTTAATTGCTTCTTTAATTACTGAAACCGGCGAATAAACTCCAACTTTCATGTTGGCTTCAATAACGGTAGATTGTTGGGCAATGCTAAAACAGTTCACGTTTCCGAGCAAAACGTCCTTTTCGCTGATGGCATCATAATGGCAAGCAACTGAACAAGCTCCGCATCCGTGACAAAGATCTTCGATAACTTTAATAATCTTGACAGGAGGCAAAATAAAAATTGCGTTATAGTTGCAGTATTCGTGGCACTTTCCGCAAAACGTACATTTGCTCTCCTCAATTACCGGAACTTTTTGGGTCACTTCAAGAGATTTAAGCATTGTACCCTTAAAAAACACCCTATCATTGGGTTCTTCTGCATCGCAATCAACCAATGTTATATTGCAGTTTTGTTGTTGAAGTACATAAAACAGGTTAGTGGATAACAAAGTTTTTCCTGTTCCTCCTTTTCCGCTGGCAACAGCAATTTTAATATTTGAGGGTTTAATCATAGTTTAATCTTATTGCTTCACTATTTGTAGTTAAAGAAATTGCTTTTTGCAAAAATGAAGTATTCCAGGTTTCCAGATTTTGGTGAGTAATAAAGTATTTTTGAGGAATAGGATGGGTTCCAAGAATTACTTTCATCCCATATTTTTCAGGAATAAACTTTTCAAAATGCTCCATGTATGGACAAGGCGGGTAACCTACTAAAAACCCGGTGGCAAAATGAACATGCGTAACCCCGTTTTTTTTCATTTCTTCGGGTGCATATTCTATATTTCCGCCGGGGCATCCGCCGCAAGTGGTGTAAGCAGCAAGTTGTATTTCTTTGTCTTTATACATTTCAAATGCCCCTTCTTTATTTTGGAGCGCCCTAAAACACTTACCTCCGGCGCAAGTATGGTAACGGTGGCAGATGATAATTCCGACTTTAATAGTTTCCAT
>DYQV01000231.1:0-1292 GCA_020719105.1 Rikenella microfusus | reverse complement strand
TTTGATTATAAACAATAAAACTTCCTTTTTCAACATTCAAAATTTCACCAATAACATCACATTTTGCCATCAGCAAAAAAAATATCCTTGAATCATTCTGGTGCATTAATCCCTCAAAGTTTCCTTGCCCTTTTGAAATGATAAGGTCAGCCGAATTGTATATTTCAAGAAATTCTTTGCTGCATTTATGCAACACGGTTGAAGGGGCATCATAACCATTGGAAACGATATCGGCAACCCAATCCATCCCAACCTCTTTCACGTCTGTAATGGTTGCATCGTTAAGCACCGGACCAGCTTTAACAGCATACGTAATTTCCTTATGCATCATGATTTCAATCAAAAGTTTGTCGAAAACAATTTCCCCCGCATTGTCGCCCAAATACAAAATTCTTTCCGCCTCCTTTATCCTTTTTTTAAGAAGTTTGGAATGATCAATGGCAAGTGAAGCGTTTATCACCGCTGTTACCGTTTGGTGTATATCAAAGCTATTGTTTGCTCCATAATCCATAATATTTCCGGCAATAGCAAGCCTTAATGCTAAATAAAAAGGGTCAGGCGAGGAAAGTACTGCCGGTTTCCATTCTTTGTATAACTCTTTTGCATGAGCGTTACTGTTTATTTTTTCTTCTTCAAAAGGATCGGAAATATTGATAATCCGGCAAAACCCGCTATTTAATTCCCTTTGTATTTCGGGCGATGAATGATGGTTGTAATTAAGTAATGTTTCCTTATAAAAAGTACCAAACGCTTGGCGTTGAGCTATACCCACATTAAACTTTTCAAACAAGCGTTGATACGTGTTATGAAAACAGCTTTTACAACGTTCGTCAACCGTAGCATCCAGCTTAGTGCTTGCAACTTCCATGTTCGTGATGCTCATTGTGGTTGCAATAATTGGCACTAAGGTTTAACTTATTCGCCAAAAAATCGGTTACCAGTTCTTTGGCTGGTTTTATAGGTGCTCCAACAAAAGCATTGATGTTTTGCTGGTTGAACAGCGTGATGGCTTTTTGCCCCATGCCTCCAGTAATTACATCAGTTACCCCAAAACCGGCAACCCATTTAGGATATAATCCGGGCACGTGTTCCGGTGGCACTAATTCTTTTACTTCAGTTATTACATTATTCTCAACAGTAACAATGGCAAACGTTTGACAGTGACCAAAGTGGGCACATAATAACCCATTTTCCATGGGTAAAGCAATTTTTTTGTTCATGATTTTTTTTAAATTAATGAATTAACCCGCTTTATTCATACCTGAGCACAGCGAAAGGTGTGAATGTGCGAT
>DYQV01000013.1 GCA_020719105.1 Rikenella microfusus | reverse complement strand
ATATTGAGGTGTAGCTTAATCGTCAGGATTATTAATGAATAATCCGGGTTAAATCGCAACTTCTCAAATGGATATTTTTTGCTAAATTTGAAAAAAAAATGATATGCTTGCTATAAAAGGAACATATGAAAACGGAATAGTTAAATTAGAAAGAAAAGTATTACGCAGTAAGTCAGTGACAGTAATCGTAACTTTTTTAGATGAGGATACTTTAATTGATTCCAAAGGTTTGTCAAAAAAGGATTTTTCATTTACAAAAGCAAGACAGGCATCAAAAGGATTTTTGGGTTCTTTTTCTGATACGGTAATCGAAGAAAGGCGTTCAGAGTTATGAAAGTTTTTCTTGATACATCTTCGCTGTTTAAGCTTTATCACTATGAGTCTGGTACAGATGAACTAGATAGTTTTTTTGAATCAACAAAAATAGATCAGATTTACTTATCGGAAATAGCGAAAATTGAGTTCAATTCGGCGATTTGGAAAAAAGTTCGTCAAAAATTACTTAGTTCTGAGAATGCCGAGATTTTAATAAGTTGCTTTACAGATGATTATTCGAAATTTGTATTTATTGACCTAAGTAATGAATTGGCAAATGTTGCAAAGGATTTAGTTGTAAAATATGGAAATAAAGGATTAAGAACACTTGATTCAATACAATTGGCATCTGCAATTTCAGTAAAATCAGATATAAAATTGGCGATAACCTCTGATGATTTACTTAGTGCAATAATGACATTGGAAGAAATAGGAATTAAATAACACCACCTAACACCGCTGAGTCCCAATATAAATCCGAATCAACATTCAAAACAGTTTGCCCGCTTAAAGGTTAAAGCCTTTCTGACTTAACTCAACGATTTTTTTTCAAACCATAAAATTTGGAACAAACATCCTTATTCAAAAATTCGAAAATATTTGATACCTCAGCCAATATTATGGCTCAAAGGTAGATTGAATTCTTCAACCATCTCAATTCCCATATTCTCCAATTCCATCATGATGGGGTTGTAAATTTCAGGCAAAACGGGAATATGAATCCCGGTTAAGGTAATTTCTTCTTCCAGAATCATCCGTACGGCACAGGCTGCCGGCAGTGCCACACATCGGGCAATGGAGGTCTCTTTTCCGGGTACTCCAAAATCAAGCAATTTCGATTTAATTACTTCCCGTTTGCCATCGGGGTATTCAGCTAAAAATACGTGTTGCATGATGCTCATATCACGTTCAGTTTCTTTTAGCATCATTTTTTCAATCATCAGGTCCGACACTATTTCGTAGGTGGAATCTTTGCCCCTGTTCATAGCATCATTGGAAAATAATCCAAGAAATGAAAGGGCTTGAATGGCCACATTGGTTTCTTCTTTTTTAAGGAATTTAGCTACTTCTTTCTTGATAGAGTCAGTTTTTTTAGCACCTATCATTTTTGCCATCATTTGGGCATAAGTCATTCCAGTAAAATCAAATACTTCTTGTGAAGTTAGTTTTAACTTTTTTAATGCGTCTAATGTCTCGCACCATCCAATATAGCGGAATGTTCCACGGTACATGGTTTGAGTTTCAGGAATTCCATATAATTCCATATAGGGCATTGAATCGCGGTTAGGATAAACTTCCAATTCTTCAAGGCCATTAATTTTTAGTTTAAACCGATCCTTGAACAAATTTTCAGTGGGTATATGAATTTGTTTACCGTGTTTCAAGTAGTTAGCATCGTTGTTTCCGGCCAAAATAACCCCTTTAGGGCTCCATGAAAACTTATACCGGAACGGATTATCTTCTGAACATTCAGGTGCCGGTAAGGCCCCACAAATGCTGTAAAACTCAACTATTTTTCCACCAAAACCATGTACGGTATCAATAATTCTCATTGCTGACATGTGGTCAATTCCTGGATCTAATCCACACTCATTCAATATAATAATACCCGCTTTTTTCGCTTTTTCATCCAAAGCTTTCATTTCAGGTTTTACATACGATGTTGTCACCATGTTTTTTTTATGGACCACACATTTTTCTGCAACCATTACATGAAAACTATAAGGTAGCAAACTAACCACTAAGTCATGCTGACGAATCAATTCATCCAATTCAGCAGATTGATTTGCTTCCCAATGAACGGCGTTTCCTTTTAACGATTTATTAATTAATAATTCAGCACGCTCGGGAGTATTTGAAGCTACGGTAACAAAATATCTTTGGTCTAATAAATATTTTATTATGGGACCCGCTACCATTCCGGCGCCTAAAATCAGTATTTTTTTCATTTATCAATAGTATTAAAATATGGGTAATGAACTGTTTTTTTAACAGCCTAAAATTAGAATTTGTGCATTATAAAAAGGCAATTCATTTTTGTAAACTACATGTTGTTGAACACTGCTAAATATCTGATTTTACTGGTTATACTGCTTCTTTATTAATTTTGCGGTCGTATTGAGGCTTGAAATTATAAGTAATGTTTTAGAACAACTCAAGTTAATTTGCCACAAATGTTTGGCTATCTGATGTTTGGCAATGAATCCAGCTTATTTATTCCTAAGTTGAGCGATTTGTCCGCGAGTCCTCGGGGAAAAAAGCACTTTACTTATTCGCCGCGGCGAACCGACATAGCAATTGTTGTTTTTCACAAATTGAGTGAAGCGAAAATTTGTGGAAACTTACAATTGTTCAGTCGATTGAGCAGATTTGTGGTAGCAAATCGCTCAATTTGGGTTATTATCATATCAGTTTAAAGTATGAGCAATGTCGTAATTAATAGTTAGCGCATTTTTTGGATAATTGTAGTTGCTTTTGTTTCTTCGCATTCTTTTTAAATACATAAAAATTGGAACTAGAAAACGAACAATACAGGTTGGTAGCTAAAACTTTTCTTGGGTTAGAAGATGTATTAGCAGAGGAATTGGTGAACATAGGAGCAGGAAACGTAGAAAAGCAAAACAGGGCAGTTTTATTCGATGGCGACAAAGCAATGATGTATCGGGCTAATTATCATTTGCGCACCGCCATTACAATATTAAAACCTATTGCTGAATTTGTAGCAAACAATGAAGATGAATTGTACAAGGAAATTGGGAGGATTAACTGGGGGAATTATATGGATGTTGAAGAGACCCTGTCAGTAAATGCAGTTACCTTTTCTAAAATATTTGTTCATTCCAAATTTGTTTCGTTAAAAATTAAAGATGCCATTGTTGATCAATTCCGCCGCCGCCAAGGGAAGCGCCCTGATGTGGATACCGTAACACCCGATTTGAAAATACACATTCATATTACCGAGAATCAATGCAAGTTGCTTCTCGATAGTTCTGGCGATCCTTTATTTAAAAGAGGATACCGGATTAAAACCATCAAAGCACCCATTAACGAAGTGCTGGCTGCGGGAATGATAAAATTATCGGGTTGGAATCAGGATTGCGATTTTTATGATCCCATGTGCGGTTCGGGTACTATTTTAATTGAAGCAGCCATGATAGCATACCATATTGCCCCGGGAACTTTTCGAGCCAAATTTGGATTTGAAAGCTGGAAAGATTTTGATGCCGACTTGTTTGGAGAAGTATCGGAAGAATCATTCGGTGAATCTGATTTCAACTATAAAATTTATGGAAGCGACATTTCACCGGTAGCCATTAAAATAGCTGAAGAGAATATTGAGAAAGCTTTTTTAACCAAGAAAATATCAGTGGCTCCAAAAAATTTCTTCGACTTAAAACCACTTACAAATTCGGGAATCATGATCACAAATCCGCCCTATGGTGAAAGGCTGCAACCCGATGATCTTAAATTATTTTACCAAAAAATAGGGGATAAGCTCAAAGTAGATTTTACTGGATTTGTATCGTGGATAATTGGAAGCAATGCTGATGTGATGAAATTTTTGGGACTAAAACCCGAAAAGAAAATAAAGCTTTTTAATGGACCTTTAGAATGTACCTTTCGAAAATATTCCATGTATGAAGGTAGTTTAAAGAGTACCGATTTAGAGCAGCAATAATTTAATTTATCCAGAACTAAATCTTCCACAATTTTCTAATATTTTTGATTAAATTGCACCCCAACCTATAAATAGGGTTAAACTATTGTTATTAATTGAATATCAATGGAATGATACGATAAATTTGTGTAATTACTTTTAATTTTAAACGAATTTTCTCATGGCTAAAGTTATTGCATTGGCAAATCAAAAAGGAGGAGTAGGAAAAACCACATCAGCTATAAACCTAGCAGCAAGTTTGGCAGTACTCGAGTATAAAGTACTCTTAGTTGACGCTGATCCTCAGGGAAATGCGTCTTCAGGTTTTGGTTTTGATGTAAATAATATAAAGGTGGGTCTGTATGAATGTTTGGTTGATGATGCCGACCCAGTTAATAATTTGCTTAAAACAGAGATTGAAGGATTGGAATTATTGCCTTCAAATATTAATCTGGTAGGTGCCGAAATTGAGATGCTTGAACTTCCCAACCGGGAAAAAATGCTCAAATCAGTTCTTGAAAAGGTACGGGGCAACTATGATTTTATTCTCATTGATTGTTCCCCGTCCTTGGGATTAATAACTGTAAATGCTTTAACAGCAGCTGATTCAGTAATAATTCCGGTTCAGTGCGAATATTTTGCATTGGAAGGACTTGGAAAATTGCTGAATACCATTAAAATTATTCAGAGCCGATTGAATCCTGAACTTGAAATTGAAGGATTTTTATGTACCATGCACGATTCCCGGTTGCGGCTTTCAAATCAGGTGGTTGATGAAGTCCGTCGTCATTTTGAAGATATGGTTTTTGATACCCTAATAGGCCGTAACGTAAAGCTGAGCGAGGCTCCCAGTTACGGTAAACCCATTGTTTTGTACGATGCTACCTCAATAGGTTCAACCAATTATTTGAACTTGGCCCGCGAAGTATTGCAACGAAACAATTTAACCCAAATTGATTCACAAAGTAAAACTATTGAATAATCATAAACCAAATGTCAGTTAAAAGAAGTGCACTGGGGAAAGGGCTTGGAGCCCTTATTGAAGACGCAGGAAATATGCGTAATGATTCTAACAGAAATTCAAGCATCGATGAAATCGATGTTCGGTTAATTGAAGCAAATCCGTTTCAGCCACGAACCGATTTCGATGAAGAAGCATTGAATGAATTGGCTGAATCAATAAAACAGATTGGAATTATTCAACCAATTACGGTGCGCAAAATTGGCACATCAAAATACCAGTTAATTTCAGGTGAACGTAGATACCGTGCAGCTCAAATGGCCGGTTTATCAACTATTCCTGCCTATGTTCGAACGGCCGATGATCAAGGTATGTTAGAAATGGCTTTGGTTGAAAATATTCAGCGCGAAGATTTGGATGCCATTGAAATTGCTATTAGCTACCAGCGATTGATTGACGAATGCAAACTGACTCAGGAGAACATGAGCGATAGGGTCGGTAAAAAGCGATCCACCATTACAAATTATTTGCGTTTGCTAAAACTGCCCGCCGAAATTCAATTGGGAATTCGGAAGAAAATGCTTTCCATGGGTCATGCCCGGGCACTAATTACCATTGAAGATGCAAGTGATCAATTGTATATTTTTGAGCAAATTCTTAACGATGGGCTTTCGGTTCGTTCGGTTGAGGATATGGTTCGCAAAATAAAAGAAGAACCAAAAGAGACCATTGATATTCAAAAGAGTTCAAAATCAGAGACTTATTCAAATTATATAGAATTGGAACAACATTTGAATAACCATTTTAGTGCTAAAGTGGAATTTAAACGCGGTGCTAATGGAAATGGAAAAATAATTATTCCCTTTAAGTCAGATGTGGATTTGGAACGGATTATTGCAATTCTTGATAAAACTAACGCTTAACATAAAATACGTGTGATTAGGGCAAACAAAAAATGCTTATTGCCTAAGGTTTGGCCTCTTATTATACTATTTCTTTTTATTTCATTTAAAGGAAGTGCGCAACTGAGTCCTGATTATTATCAATCCGACAGTTCGTTTCTTAAAACCCATTCTCCCCTTAAAGCTACCTTTATGTCAGCTTTGTTGCCAGGGTTAGGGCAAATCTATAATCAAAAATACTGGAAAACACCCATTATTTACGCAGGTTTTACGGGTTTATTGTATTATGCTAATTATAACAATTTTGTTTACAATAAATATAAGGACGCATACGATATTAAAATACGGATTAAAGAGGGTGAGGATTTGGAGGATCCTTATCCCGGAGCCAGTGAGAATAACTTACTCAGTCAAAAAGAAACCTGGCGTCGTTATCGGGATATGATGTATATAAGTATTGGAATTTTGTACGTAGCTCAAATTATTGACGCCAATGTGGATGCCAATTTATTTGATTTTGACATGAGTGAAGACCTTTCATTTCATGTGGAACCGATATTAATTACATCCCCATTAAATAATAATAATTGGTCATCAAATGCATCATTTGGTGTTCGATGTGCAATTCAATTCTGATTTTTCTATATTTGCATTTTATTATATGGTAAGTGCAGCTATTAAAACTAATTTATTGACTAATACAAATGATAATGCAAAAGAAACTGATTTTTTCTCTTCTATTCATTCCTTTCATAAACTTTAATGCCATTGCTTTAAATACGTTAGGCGATACTTCCTTAGTTAACCAACTGGCGTATAATAATGAAATGGATAGCTTGGTTACCCGTTGGTACAATAAACAAATGTCGCCGGGAAATGATACTTCATTCATTGTGGAAGATTTTATTGATTCGTTATACATTCCCGATTTTCCTGATTCCGTTTATAAAGCCCGATTAGCGAAATTACCTACGGTTTTTGATATGTCGTATAATTCCATTGTCAGGAATTATATTCACATGTACACGCATAAACGCAGGGACATGGTTGAGAGAATGCTTGGTCTTTCCGATTACTATTTTCCAATTTTTGAGGAGATTCTCGATGCCAATGCCATGCCAATGGAACTTAAATATTTGCCGGTTATTGAGTCGGCATTGAACCCTAATGCCGTTTCACGGACAGGGGCTAGCGGTATTTGGCAATTTATGTACTACACCGGTAAAATGTACAAACTCGAAGTAAATAGTTATGTGGATGAGCGCCGTGACCCTATTAAGAGTAGCTATGCCGCAGTGGCTTTTATGAAAGACCTTTACGATATTTATCAGGATTGGACCTTAGTTATTGCTGCATACAACTGTGGACCGGGAAATGTTAATAAAGCAATTAGACGTAGTGGCGGAAAACGCGATTATTGGGAAATATATTATTACTTGCCCCGCGAAACCCGGGGTTATGTTCCTGCCTTTATAGCGGCCAATTATGTGATGAATTACTATAGCGAACATAATCTATCATCTAAAAAGAGTGAATTGCCAATTCTTTGTGATACGGTGGTGGTCAAAAACCGAATACATCTTGAACAAATTAGTCATGTATTGAACATCCCTGTTACAGATTTACGGAACTTGAATCCACAATACCGGCGCGATATTGTTCCAGGACAAGGAAAAAGCTATGTTTTGCGGTTTCCATTCAATCAAACTACCCGTTTTATTGAACTTCAAGATTCTATTATAGCTTATAACGATTCCATCTATTTTAATCCTGAAGCATTATCAAAAGCTCCGGAATACAATACCTATAGCTCTGGACCACCCAGTAAAGACCACCGAAAACTTTATTACACGGTTAAGTCCGGCGATAATTTAGGTTATATTGCTAATTGGTATGGAGTTAATGTGGCTGATCTTCGAAATTGGAATAACATTTATCGAAACACCATCAGGGGAGGGCAAAAGCTTACAGTATATGTGCATAAGAATAAAGTAGCTAGCTGTGAGACCATTGATGACTTGACATTTGAGCAAAAGCAGGCCCGGATTGGCAAATCAACAGTAGCTAAAGCCATTGAATCACCAGAAGCAATAACATCCGGCGATTTTGAATACTATACGGTGCGTAGTGGAGATACTTTATGGGATATAGCAAAACAATATCCCGGGGTTACCGATACCGATATCATGCGTTGGAATGGAATGAGTAATGGACGGAATATTTCCATTGGGCAGCAGCTAAAAATTAAAGTGAAAGGGTAATTACCTTTTCAACTAAGCCATTTCCAATTAAGAATCATTGGTTCATGAAACCAGTACAAATTCTCGGATTATTGCTTTTTATAATGACCTTACTATTAGGTCTTGCTTATGTTTTTCCAAAGGAGGGAATTTCTGTAACTCCTTCACTTACCCTAAAATTTCATTGGGATTTAACCAGTCTTAAAAGCAAAAACATTGAATATGCCGATATCCAAAGCATTATTGCAATCAATGAATCACTGATTGAACAAGATAGCCTAACTTTTTCTGACAGCCTTATCTATCCAAATAAAGATACCATTAGGGCTAAATCATCGGTTCTTAGTAAAAAAATTCAGCCCATTGAGTTTCCATCTGGGGATACACTAATACTAAATCCTTTCTTTAAAAGCCTGAATAATTCCAACCATACCAACGTCAGAATTTTCCATTATGGCGATAGTCAAATTGAAGGTGACCGGATAACCGGATATTTGCGCAATAAATTTCAACAAAAATTTGGTGGAAGTGGGCCGGGTCTTATGCCAGCAATACCGGCAATTGCAGAATCTTCATCAATTATCCATCAGGCATCATCCAATTGGATGAAGCATGCGGTGTACTTTAAAAATGATACCATTCTTCCACACCATAAGTTTGGTGTTTTAGGCAGTTTTGCAAGGTTTACCTCTTATTCCGACGATAGTTTGCCTATTGCACATGAACCTAGGAAAGCAACCATTGAATTTGGGCGTTCAGGAATGGCCTATTCTTCAGTAAATAATTTTACCAAATGCCGGGTATTTTATGGCCATGCCAGCCAATCATTTCAAGTGCGGGGTTATTATAACGACAGTTTAATATGGTTCGAAGAGATTGATTCCACTTTCGCTACTCAAAGTTTTTGTTGGAATATGGAGAAAGCTCCACAGAAATTCCGCATCGAGCTTGAAGCTACCAAAAGTCCCGATATATATGGAATAGCATTGGATGCCCCCAACGGAGTATCGGTAGATAACTTACCCTTTAGGGGAAGCTCCGGAACTGAATTTACCCGGCTCGATTTTTCCCAATTGCAAGAAATGCTGACCTTGTTGAATCCGGGTTTAATTCTGATTGAATTTGGAGTGAATGTAGTTCCTTACCAAACAAAGAATTATGATTTTTACGAACGGATTTTAAGCCGACAATTAGCATATATAAAAAAAGTAATGCCAGAGATTCCAATTGTGGTAATAGGAGTTTCCGATATGTCAGAGCGTAAAGGGAATGATTATGAATCGTATGCATCGGTTGAAAAAGTGATTCAGGCCCAAAAAAATGCGGCACAAACTACAGGTTGTGCCTTTTGGAATTTACAGGAGGCAATGGGTGGCAGGAACTCTATGCCCAGCTGGGTATTTGCCCAACCTCCTTTGGCAAGTACCGATTTCATTCACTTTAACCGCAAAGGGGGACACATTGTAGCACAAATGTTATTTAATGCATTAATGGAAAAGTACCTTTCTTTTAACACGGCTAATGAAACTGTTACCAGTAATGTATGCCCCAAAGTAAATACGTTGGCTCAGTTTAAATCATCAGAATAATAATGGAAAGTAAATTTCTAACACCGAGTTTAATGAACCAATTTTCTATCTTTATTTTCTTTCAACGCATAATTATATGAACTATCACTTTATAGCAATTGGTGGAAGTGCCATGCACAATTTGGCCATTGCTTTGCACAAACAAGGCGATACCGTTACCGGTTCCGATGATGAACTGTTTGATCCATCCCGTTCCCGATTAGCCATGTATGGTTTACTTCCTGTGGAACAGGGTTGGTTTCCTCAAAAAATCAATAAAGGCATTGATGCCATTGTTTTGGGTATGCACGCCAAAGCCGATAATCCGGAATTGAAGGAAGCTGAAAAATTGGGACTTACTATATATTCCTATCCAGAGTTTTTATACAATCAATCTCAAAACAAAACCAGGGTGGTTATTGGTGGAAGCCATGGTAAAACCACCACTACAGCTATGGTAATGCATGTACTTAACCAAAATTCCATTGAGTTCGATTATATGGTTGGGGCGCAGTTGGCTGGATTCGATACCATGGTTAAGTTTTCAAAATCGTCAAAAATAGCGGTTTTTGAAGGAGACGAGTACTTAACTTCACCCATCGATCTGCGACCCAAATTCCATTTATATAAACCCCATATAGGCCTTATTACTGGAATAGCATGGGATCATATTAATGTATTTCCAACCTTTGAAAATTATATTTCGCAGTTTGCCACTTTTGTTGATTTGATTCAAGAAGGGGGTTCCCTAATTTATTTTGAACCCGATAAAGAATTGCAAAAAATAGTATCAACAGGTTCCCGGAATCTGAAAATTATTCCTTATACAACCCATCCCCATAGAATAGAAGATGAGAAGACTTTTTTAATTACACCGGATGGTGAAGTTGAAATTGCCTTTTTTGGTGAGCATAATTTGCAAAACATACAAGGGGCCTATTGCGTGTGCAAAGCACTAGGCATTTCGGATGAACAATTTTACAAAGCAATACCTTTGTTTACAGGGGCTAGCAAACGGTTACAACTTTTAAATAAAAGCAAAGAGTTGACAATTTTTCAAGATTTTGCCCATTCACCATCAAAACTGAAAGCAACGATTGAGGCAGTTAAAAATCAATTTCCAACTAAAAAACTGATTGCCTGCATGGAGTTGCACACTTACAGCAGCTTAAATAAAGCATTCTTGGATGAGTACAAAGGATGTATGGAAAAAGCAGATGAGGCTTTGGTTTTTTATAGCAATCATGCCATTCAATTAAAACGATTGGAACCTATATCACCTGACATGGTGGAAGTTGCATTTGAAAAATCAGGGTTGCAAGTTTTCACAGATTCTGAAGAACTAAAAAAACAACTATTTTTTATGGAATTTAAAAACTCGGTACTCTTATGGCTGAGTTCAGGAAATTTCGATGGTCTTAGTTTAACAGAAATATCGAATGAACTGGTTGAAAAGATGGGTTGAAAATAGGGATAATATATTTTCAAAAGAATTGTTCTAATAAATTATGCTTTGATTATCAAACATATAAAGTAAAGAATATTGATTTTGTAATCTGAATTTTATTTTTTTTAATATTCTGTTTTTTATTTTGAAAATAACTGTAATAATAAGTACTTTTAGCGCTTGAAAAAATTTGGTTAAAACTATATACTATGGAACTCAAAAAGAATCCCAAAATTGATTTAGGAAATTACTCCGGTTTATTTCTGCAAATAGGCTTTGTTCTTTCTTTAGGATTTGTGTTGTTTGCTTTTAATATGACACAAACAGAAAAGTCAACCAGTAATTTAGGTGAATTGGAAAATATTGTGGCTGAAGAAGAAATTATTCCAATTACCCGTCAAGAGGAGATTAAACCCCCGCCACCACCTGAACCCCCAAAGGTTTCTGAGGTAATTAATATTGTGGAAGATGATGTTGAAATTGACGATGAATTAAAAATTGAAGATACTGAGGCGGATGCAAATACTCAAGTTACCATTGTGGAAATTGAGGAAGAAGCAGAAGTGGAAGAAGCTCAGGTTTTCTTTATTGTAGAAAACATGCCTGAATTCCCAGGGGGTGATTTAGAGTTACGTAAATACATTGCTCAAAACGTTTCTTATCCTGAAATTGCTAAGGAAAATGGTATTCAGGGAAGAGTATTTATCCAATTTGTGGTAAACCAAAAAGGGGAAGTGGAACAAGTTAAAGTAGTTCGTGGTGTTGATCCTTCACTAGATAAAGAGGCTATACGGATTATTCAGAGTTTGCCCAAGTGGAAATCTGGCTCTCAAAGAGGTAAACCTGTAAAAGTTTCTTTTACTGTTCCAATTAACTTCCAATTGAATTAAAAGATTTATACTATATTTCTAAAACCGTCAGATTTCTGGCGGTTTTTTTTTTATTAGGTTTGGTTGCAATAATTTTTGAATCTTTGTATTCTAATAAAATTAATCCATACAAAAAGGAATAAGCATATTGCATAAATTCAATTTTATAGTATGGTTATTTTTACGCTTTTCTCAATTCAATAAACTTTATATAATTAATAAAAGTATTATGGGACAACCATCTTACAGTACAGAAAATCAAATAGATAAAGCCGTATTGGTTGGCGTTATCAATCAGGGTCAAGATGAAAAACAAGTGGAAGAGTATCTTGATGAGCTGGCTTTTTTAACGGAAACAGCTGGTGCTTTGCCTGTTCGAAGGTTTGTTCAAAAACTGGAAAAACCCAATCCAAAAACTTTTGTGGGCACCGGTAAAATTAATGAAATTGCCCAATACGTTGAAGAACATGAAATCAATTTGTTAATTTTTGATGATGAATTATCGCCATCACAACTCCGCAATATTGAAAAAATAATTAATGCCCGGGTGCTTGATAGAACAAACCTGATACTTGATATTTTTGCTCAGCGTGCCCAAACGGCACATGCGCGGGTTCAGGTGGAATTGGCTCAATATCAATACTTACTTCCCCGGCTTACCCGTTTGTGGACACACTTGGAGCGTCAAAAGGGAGGTATTGGGATGCGGGGACCGGGTGAAACTGAAATTGAAACCGACCGCCGAATTATCCGCGATAAAATATCAAAATTGAAGGATCAACTTTTGAAAATTGATCAACAAATGGCTACACAGCGGAAGAACCGGGGGGAAATGGTTCGGGTGGCTTTGGTAGGCTATACTAATGTTGGAAAGTCAACCATTATGAACCTGATTAGCAAATCAGAAGTATTTGCTGAAAATAAACTATTTGCCACTTTGGATACTACCGTGCGAAAAGTAGTTATTGGTAACCTTCCTTTTTTACTTTCCGACACGGTGGGCTTTATCCGAAAATTGCCTCATGATTTGATTGAATCTTTTAAATCGACCCTTGATGAAGTTCGGGAAGCAGATATTTTATTACATGTGGTAGATATTTCACATGCTACCTTTGAAGAACAAATTGCGGTGGTAAAACAAACCCTTTATGAGATTGATCCCACCGATAAACCAACCTATATTATTTTCAATAAAGTAGATGCCTATTCATACATTCCGAAGGATGCGGATGATTTAACACCAAAATTGCAGGCAAACTTGACATTGGAAGAATTGAAAAACTCATGGATGGCGAAAAATAACCTTCCCTGTATTTTTATATCTGCTAAAGAGAAATTAAATGTGGAGGAATTCCGGAAGATGATTTATGATAAGGTTCGTGAAATCCATGCAAAAAGGTATCCCTACAATAACTTTCTTTACAATGATTTGTAATAAGACTCCGGCATATAAGTCAGAGATTCGAAGATAGAGTTTAGAAATTAGAAGAATTAGGAAAAGAGCTTCAGTTTAAGAATCCCGTAGATAAATTTACGATATAAAATTGGCGCAAGCAGTATAGATTTATTGAAATGATGTACAATACATGCGCCGAAAATGGGAATTTCAAATTTCGGTTCTTAAATGCGGTTACCCTGAATAGAGTAAATCAAAATTTTCGTAGTTTGGTATTTTATATTAATTTTAGCCATAATTCATTGTGATTAATTTTTGTATTATGTTGATAGAGAAAACAAAGTCAGAGATTGTAATAAGAGTATCGTCCAAGATTAATACTTTTGGATTACAACGCCTTATGGATTATTTAAAATATCAAGAATTGACATCTTCAAGTAAAGCAAAACAATCTGACATTGATGAACTTGCAAGAGCAGTAAATAAAAATTGGTGGAACAAAAATAAACATCGATTTATCTCAGAATGAGAGTTGTTGTTGATACAAACATTGTTTTTAGTGCAATCTTAAATTCAAATGGCAAGATTGGAGACCTACTTCTTAACTCTCAAAAATTAATTGACTTCTATTCTGCTGATTACTTGCGACTTGAAATAAGAAATCATTACGATAAATTATCTCAGATTTCCAAGCAACCAACAGAAATGATTTTTGATACTGAGTATTATGTGACAAAAGAGATTGAATTCATTTCTGAAGAACAGATTTCTGAAAGCAATTGGAAAATAGCATATAATTTGGTTAAAGGAGTTGATATTGACGATATTGCATTTGTTGCACTTTGTAAACATTTAAGATGCAAGCTGTGGACAGGAGATAAGATTTTGATTAAAGGCTTATTAAAGAATGGCTTTACGAATGTGATTACTACAGATGATTTATTAAAATATCGAACAAAAAAGGACATTAAAAATAGCCGATAATAAATTGGGGTTTAAGCAATAAGCATTGCCCAGTGTGACCAACTCTCTCGTTGAACTATTTCCGATCAAAACGCCAAATAGAAAGCATTAGTCAACCTTTTATATTCCTCAGAATATTGGTGCCTGCCGTCCTGCTCAATTACCAACGTTGCTTCTTTTGTCTTTTTTTGAATTCTATGAAATGCTAAAACCGCACGTTTTGGAGGTTTTTCTGGCGTAGGTTTTATCCAAACTATTTCACAACAAAACAAACGGTAAGTTAAAGCAGTTTCAATATATTCCATAGTCTGTTCCGAAGGAATAATAATCTGAAATATTCCTTCTGGCGAAAGCAAGCAATTCACTCCATAAAATAGCGATGGAATGGGTAACGAATCATTATGTCGTGCTTTATTTTTTGATAGGTCAATTGATTTCAGTGAGTTCTTAAAATACGGTGGATTTGAAACAATCAATGAATACTTTTTCATGCAAATATTAATATAATCCTGAAACGAAGTGTGGATTATTTTGATTCGGTTGTTCCATGGACAATTTTCCACATTTTCCACAGCCTCATTGGCTGCATCTAAATCAATTTCAATGGCATCAATAATAGCAGGAAACCGTTGGGCAAGCATTATTGCGATAAGTCCAGTGCCTGTGCCAATATCCAGCACATACTCAGCTTGCTCTCCTCTTGCCATAGCACCTAAAAGAACGCCATCGGTGCCAACTTTCATAGCCGAATTTTGTTGAACTATGCTAAATTGCTTGAATTGAAACGATGAATGTATCATTACTATGAATCTTTATTTACGCCCAATCCAAACAGAGCAAAATCATATTTCACGGGATCTTCAGCGTCAAATAGTTTGAGTTTCAAAGTCAATTCTTCGGCGGCTTTCCAATCGTTTTGCGATCGGTTCAATAAACCCAATTGGCGTGCTGAATTTCCGCTATGGAGATCTAACGGAATTATCAATTCATGCATCGGAATTTTATTCCAAATTCCAAAATCAACCAATTTATCATCCTTTCGCACCATCCACCTCAAATACATATTAATTCTTTTTGCCGCAGACCCAGTATCTGGATTTGCCACATGTTTTGTTGTCCTGTCTGGAAAAGGAATGGAAAAAAAAGTATTCTTAAAATATATAATGGCTCCTTTAATATCATGATTATTTTCAAATCCATTAGTAAAAACGGCTTCCATGCCTTGGTGGTTTTTATAAATATTACGGATGGAATGGATAAAAAATTGGCAATCAGTGGCATCAAAAGTTCGATATTTAAAATTGCTGAGCGTTTCAATTTCTTTAAAGCTGGCATTCATAATAAAATCAAAAGGTTGATTATCCATCCATTGCATTAATCGAAACGATGTTTTGATTATTGATTTGCGATTTCCCCAGGCAAAAGTAGCCGCAAAGAACCCTGCAATTTCAATATCCTCTTTATTGGTAAAAGAATGAGGAATAGAAATAGGATCGTTTTCAATAAAAGATACCGAATTGTACTTAATTAGTTTTTTATCTAAAAACTCCTTGATTTGGTCCATCTATAGTGTTGATTAGTTCAAAAATACAACGCTAAAAGTAGAGATTACTTTTAGTTTGGGTAGTTAATTTGTTAAAAATTTATACTTTTGGCGTATTGATAAATCAAGAATTCACTACTTGGAATGAATATTGAGTTTTTCCTTAAAGGCTTACTGGTTGGTATTATTGTTTCGGCTCCTATGGGACCTATCGGTGTAATATGTGTTCAAAAAACAGTGAATAAAGGTCACTTCCTTGGTTTTTTATCAGGACTGGGTGCAGCCACTGCCGATACGTTTTATGCCATTCTTGCTGCTTTTGGAGTTACTTTTATTACTAATTTTTTATCAAAAAACCAACTGTTATTTCAAGTAATAGGAATTATGGTGTTGATATTTATGGGGTTTCGGATGGTTTTCAATAATCCAATTAAGCAATACAGGTATCACCGGAGTAGTGGAAAGAAGAAAGGAGCATTAAAAGATTATATATCAGTTTTCTTTTTAACCATTTCAAATCCTTTGACTATTATCTTTTTTGGAGCCGCATTTACCATGATGGGACTACTTACCGAGGTTGACAGTCAAAGAAATAACCTGTTATTGGTTGCAGGAATCTTTGCCGGGGCATCATTTTGGTGGTTTTTGCTAACGTATGTTGTAAATATCTTTCGAAAAAGATTTCGGTTGCGGAATATATTTATAATGAATCGTATAAGTGGAATAATTATTATAATTCTATCAATTGCAGCAGTAGTTAATTTCTTTTTTTTATAGAATGGTATTAATGGAGAAATTAGAAAAGAATTTGCACCATAAAAATTGTTTTTAGTTAAATTAATATATTTTTTATGATAGTTGGCATTCCAAAAGAATTATCGCATGATGAACAGCGTGTAGCAGCCACTCCCAATACTACTAAGCGGTTAATAAAACAAGGATTTGAGGTTTTAATTGAACAGGGTGCAGGGGAGCGATCGGGCTATTCTGATGCTGCCTATATAGAGGCAGGAGCTGGAATCAGTGACACAGCCAAAGAACTGTACCATTCCTCGAATATCATTTTAAAAGTGATGGCTCCTACCTTCGATGAGATTGATTTAATGAGTCCGGAAACCGTTACGCTAAGCTACCTTTGGCCAGCTCAAAATCCCGAACTGTTGCAAAAGCTTGCTGATAAAAAGATAAACGCCATTGCAATGGATGCGGTTCCCCGTATTTCGAGGGCACAAAAATTGGATGTGTTGTCCTCCATGGCAAATATAGCGGGTTATCGGTCAGTGATTGAAGCTGCAAATTATTTTGGGCGTTTCCTTAATGGTCAGATAACGGCCGCCGGAAAAGTGGAACCGGCTAAAGTTTTAGTAATTGGAGCCGGAGTGGCCGGTTTAGCGGCTATTGGCACGGCCAAATCGTTGGGAGCCATTGTGATGGCTTTTGATACCCGCAAAGAGGTTGCCGAGCAAATCAGCAGCATGGGGGCTCAATTCCTGACTATCAATTTAGATGAAGATGGTGCAACGGATTCAGGCTATTCAAAAACTATGAGTCCGGCTTTTATAGAGGCTGAAATGAAGCTTTTTAAAGAACAGGCAAAAGAGGTGGATATTATTATCACCACCGCACAAATCCCGGGGCGTGAAGCTCCAAAACTGCTGTTTGATTATCATGTGGAAGCTATGAAGCCAGGTTCGGTAATAGTTGATTTAGCAGCAACATCAGGCGGAAATTGCACGTTAACCAAGCCCAATGAAATTTATACCACTCCAAATGGAGTTATTATTGTAGGGAAATTGAACCAATTGCCTACCCAAGCCAGTCAATTGTACGGCAATAACCTGTGTCATTTGCTCGACGATATGGGAAAAGCCGAAAACTTCAGAATTGACATGAACGACGATGTGGTCAAACGGGCTATGGTTACTTATAATGGCACTGTAAATTGGCCCCCGGAACCTCTTTCGGTACAATCTGCTAAAAAAGAAACAAAACAAAAGGAAACCGCAGAAACTAAAAAAGAGGCTTCTATTCAATTGGCAAAAAAACAAGCACGTTCCACCGTGATTTGGCTAATAGTGATTGGTCTGTCGCTACTAGGATTGGGTCAAGTGGCACCAACTGCTTTTTTAGGACACTTTACGGTTTTTGTTTTGGCGGTTTTTGTAGGCTGGCAGGTAATTTGGAATGTATCGCACTCCTTGCACACTCCTTTAATGTCAGTAACCAATGCAATAAGTGGTATAATAATTATAGGAGGTTTGTTACAGATACAATCGGATATTTCAAATCCTATGACCATTCTGGCATTTATTGCCGTTTTGGTTGCAAGTATCAATATAGTGGGTGGCTTTTGGGTTACCTATCGGATGTTAAAAATGTTTAGAAAATAGATTCATGATATCGACAGGACTACAAACAGCGGCCTACATCTTGGCCAGTATATTATTTATTTT
Organism: Rikenella microfusus; assembly: GCA_020719105.1. Classification (GTDB taxonomy): domain Bacteria; phylum Bacteroidota; class Bacteroidia; order Bacteroidales; family SZUA-534; genus GWE2-40-63. The sequence continues at coordinate 1,546 of DYQV01000013.1, read as the reverse complement.
GAGTTTAGGGGGATTGGCCTCTCAAGAATCGGCTAAAAGAGGCGTAATCTATGGAATTGTAGGTATGTTTATTGCCATTCTTTCTACATTGCTCGGGAGCGGTGTATCTGGACATATATATATTATAGTAGCCATAGCCATTGCTTCCTTAATTGGAATGATGGTGGCCCGCAAAGTGGAAATGACCTCGATGCCGCAGTTAGTGGCCATTCTGCATAGCTTTGTCGGATTAGCTGCCGTATTGGTCGGTTTTGGTTCCTATCTCGATCCTCACACCAATGAGCTTTTAGGTTCAGAGCGCACCATCCATTTGGTGGAAGTTTTTATTGGAGTATTTATTGGTGCGGTCACTTTCACAGGTTCCATAATTGCCTGGGGAAAGTTGGAAGGTAAAATCATGAGCAAACCCCTTGCATATAAAGGGAGGCATGCTGTTAACATTGTTCTGGTTTTAGTTTCCATTGGGTTAGGGATACAATTCGGAATGGCGTCCGGTACCGAAGGATTGACATCGCTTTATATAATGACTGCCATTGCGGCATTTATTGGAGTGATGTTGGTAATGGCTATTGGTGGAGCCGATATGCCGGTGGTAGTTTCCATGCTGAATTCTTATTCCGGTTGGGCCGCAGCAGCAGCCGGCTTTATGTTGGGCAACGATTTGTTGATTGTTACCGGAGCATTGGTTGGTAGTTCTGGAGCCATTCTTTCCATAATAATGTGTGAGGCCATGAACCGTTCCTTTTTGTCGGTAATTTTTGGTGGTTTTGGTAATGCTTCTTCTTTGGCTTCAAAAGAAATGGAAGGTGAAGTTACCTCCATCTCCCATGCCGAGGCAGCAAAACTGATAGATATGGCCAATTCCATTGTCATTGTTCCCGGATACGGCATGGCCGTAGCTAAGGCTCAATATCCTGTATTTGAGTTGGTACAGTTGCTCACTTCCTTGGGAAAAAAAGTACGTTTTGGAATTCATCCGGTTGCCGGTAGGTTGCCCGGGCACATGAATGTATTGCTAGCCGAAGCCAGCGTGCCTTACGATATTGTGATGGAGATGGACGAAATAAATCCCGATCTACCTCAAACCGATGTGGTAATGGTTATTGGAGCCAATGATATTGTAAACCCCGCAGCATTGGAAGACGAAGGGAGTCCCATTTATGGAATGCCTGTAATTGAAGTTTGGAATGCCCGCCGGGTTATTGTAATGAAACGTTCCATGGCAGCAGGGTATGCAGGGATAGAAAATCCTTTATTCTATAAAGAAAATGCCGATATGCTTTATGGAGATGCCAAAGAATCGGTATTGGCAATTGTGCATGAATTGAAATCGCTATAAACTAGGTTTAGATTCAATTAAAATAAACAAAAAACCACCTTGTATGAGGTGGTTTTTTGTTTGAATTATTTATTCAATTATTCTACTTTTTGTTCCGTTTCATATTTCTGGCTATTTCTTTTCTTAAAATAGATTATAATTGAACCTTAAATCTGCATATAAAAATCTAACTTACTGTTAGTCACACCGTGACTCTTTAATTAAAAT
>DYQV01000230.1 GCA_020719105.1 Rikenella microfusus | reverse complement strand
AATAAATTATTCGTAACAGGTAAGACTTAATTATTTCCGTAGTTCAAAGTTCTTGCCCAGGTAAACTTTACGAACTTGCTCGTCTTCAGAAAGTTCGTAAGCAGTTCCGGCTTTAAGTATTTTCCCTTCAAAAAGTAAGTAAGCCCTGTCGGTAATGGTCAACGTTTCATGAACGTTATGGTCGGTAATTAAAATACCAATGTTTTTTTCTTTGAGCTTTTGCACAATGCCTTGTATATCTTCCACCGCAATGGGATCAACACCTGCAAAGGGCTCATCGAGTAAAATAAAATCAGGGTCAATGGTCAAGGCCCGCGCTATTTCGGTTCTTCGCCTTTCGCCGCCCGATAATTGAATGCCTAAACTTCTACGTATATGCTGTAAGCCAAACTCGTTCAGCAACGTTTCCAATTTTTCGGCTTGCTGATGTTTGGTTAAAGGGGTCATCTCTAAAATCGTCTTTAAATTATCTTCAACACTCAACTGCCGAAATACCGAAGCTTCCTGCGCCAAATAGCCAATGCCTCTCTTAGCTCTTTGGTAAACAGGCTCTTTGGTAATATCTATATCGTCTAAATATATATTGCCGCCATTTGGGGTAATCAACCCCACAATCATATAAAATGTAGTAGTTTTTCCAGCCCCATTAGGTCCTAACAAACCAACAATTTCCCCCTTTTCAACTTGAACAGAAACCCCTTTAACTACGGTTCGGCTGCCATATTTTTTTATTAGATTCCCAGTTCTTAGTATCATCTGTTTATAATTTTTTTTTAATTGTCAGATAGCTTGCCCCGAATATTCGGGGGAGCATCCATTTTTGAAGTTTTCCTTTCCAATTAAGCATTTGTTATAATCATGCCCTTGTGTGTTAAGCAAATTATCATGGATGGTTCATTGGTTATACGATTTGCTTAAAAAAACAGTTTGTGAATCCGAATTTTTTCCTTTGAGCCTCAGTATTATCAAAAATTGTTCCTCTTATTTTCTTTTCCATTAATGGCTGAAAATGATTTCTATCTTTACTGAAAATGAGTGTCAAAATTAGCGTTTCTTTTGGAAATAAACAGGATAAGATGTATTATGTTTGTTACCGAATATTTAAATCTTTAATACGGTTTATAACTGATTAATTGCATCCCACGGTATGAATTATCCAACCCTTGAAAACATTCAAAATGCCCTTATGCTAATAAGCCCCTATGTGCATCGAACTCCGGTAATAACCTCGGAATTATTAAACCAACTATTTGAATGCCATCTGTTTTTCAAGTGCGAAAACATGCAAAAAGCAGGTGCTTTCAAGTATAGAGGAGCTACTCATGCAGTTTTGTGTCTTACTGATGCTGAAAAACTAAAAGGGGTGGCTACTCATTCATCGGGAAACCATGCCGCCGCATTATCTAAAGCTGCTTCGCTGCGTGGCATTCCTGCTTATATTGTAATGCCAAAAAATGCACCCAAAGTAAAAATTGAAGCCGTTCGTGCCTATGGAGGGATTATAACATTTTGCGAACCCTCCTTGCAAGCTCGTGAGTCGGAACTTCAAAAAGTAATAGAAAAGACCGGAGCCATATTAGTGCACCCTTACGATAACTTTAATGTGGTTTGCGGCCAAGGAACTGCTTGCCTCGAAATAGCAGAACAAATGGAAGTTCCGGATATAGTAATGGCTCCTGTGGGCGGTGGCGGTTTGTTAAGTGGAACCGCTATTTCAGCTAAAAATATATGGCCCAATATACGTGTGATTGGTGCTGAACCATTCAATGCTAGCGATGCAATTCAATCGTTTAAAAACAAAAAACTTATTCCCGTTCAAAACCCTAATACTATTGCCGATGGTTTGCGTACCTCATTATCTCCATTTACCTATTCCATTATTTTGAACTTTGTAGATGACATTTTGCCCTGTAGTGAAACGGCTATCGTTGATGCCATGGCACTGATATTTCAATACCTGAAAGTTGTTGTTGAACCTTCATCAGCCGTGCCTCTCTCTATCATTATAGAAAACAAGGATTATTTCAAAGATAAAAAAGTAGCCATAATCCTTTCCGGAGGAAATGTTGATTTGGCAGATTTACCTTTTTAATAAATAGATTAATCGTAAAAGGACCAAACCAAGCCATATCGCAATACAAAACGGTTGGTTGGATAACTCGGTGTGAAGAAATAGTTGGTTTCCATTAATCCATAATTGATATGCTCCCCTCGCAAGTAAAAACGGAGCCTTTTTATTTCAAAATTCCAAAAAGCTCCAACAAACGGATAATTACCAATAAGTTGTTGCGATTGGTTATTAAAAAGGGCTGTTGCCGGAGTATAGGCTTGACCCATATAACTTGTAAAATAAGTAACATCAACCCCTAATTGAAATTTCAAACGCCCTTTAGAATCGTCAAAATATATGTCGGGGGCAAAAAACAGGGAAAAATAACCTGAAAAATCGGGCAAGGGCAAAATTCGCTCGTTACTGGTTTTTTGATAATTTAACCGGGTAACGGTTCCAAACTTTCCGAAATTGAACTGATTATTCAAATACACATCAAACACCGAAAAAGTATTTTCATACTGAGCGGGAAGCGATTGCTCATCAATATAAATCAAGTCTTTCAGCAAACTAAAGCGGCTTCCTATCTTGGTTTGATAACCGGGCAATGAAACAGAAAATCTCAACGTAGTTCGCTGTTCCGGTTGAAAGGAATTATTCCATCGAAAGTGGTTTGAATAGTACTTTTGAAGAAAATAGTCGGGTGTTTCCTTGTATTGCCCACCTTCAGCACGTAGCTCAATTAATTTATTGGCTTTACCAAACTTCTGGCTGATAAACCCATCCAACCTAAAATCGCCTTGTTTGTACCCGTTAATATACAATATGTATTTAGCCGAGAAACTAAATTTTTCACCTTTCAACCGATACAAACCCCCTTCAGCATATTGACTTTTCTTTGTGTAGGTGTTTGAATAATTAAACAAGGTGTCTTTATTGAAAAAGTAATAGTCATTGTTTTCCAATCCAAAGCCAACAAATGCCCCCACAAAAGGATAACTGTGTGGGTTTTCTTCCAAATTCAATCGGAATAAATGCTTGTTGGTTTTATAATAGGTGGAATCAGAAGTGGAAACTCCGCTATAATTGTGTTCATACAAATTAAAAGCTTCACCGTCCTTATTCGTGTACAAATCCGACTCATCGGTGTATATTTTTGCCGATTTCTGCCGTTGATAATTGTATTGAAAGCTAAACCAAAACTCGCCAAATTTAGCGGTATCAGGCACATGGGTTCTTAAAAACCCAATTTTTTGATCATAAAACAAAGCTCTATCTTTAATATAGTTGCTTCCACCGGTAAGTCGTGTGCTTATCTCGTTAGTTGATAATGTGCTATCAGTAATGTAATATGTATCAGATACTCCGCCATTCTCAAGGGTATTTATCCGGCTAAAAACATAATTGGCGTGAATAGATAACCAACCCTTGTCAAAAGATCCACCTATTGAACCCGAATTGTTTCTAGTTTCCTGATTTTCGTAATGACCTTCGCCGGTATAGTTTTTAAACTTTAAAAATCCATTAAAATACGGATTTATGTTTTGTGTATGCAAAAACACGATGTCCTGCTCATCTCTGGGACCAATATTAGCCCCAAACAATGTGAATGGTTTTGCCACATGATAATACTCCATTTTACTGCTTTGAAAGATATATGGAGTAAAGGATTGTAAAAAAATAAAATCGGTTTTTGGTTGAGGATCGAAATAAATGGCTGATTTAACAGCATTTCCCATATTCCCAAGATAGGAATTATTAATACTGTTTTTAAAAGCCGGGTGAATGAGATGCAAATTTGTCAAAGTGGAGTCATAGCTTGCCATTTCTAACTCATGAATATCTTGATGATAAAACATGGAGCGTTCCAAGATGGTATCTTTAGCTTTGAAAACCTGACCATAAAATGAATAATAGGTTGAGTCATTTCCACCGGTTAAAAAATCCCATTTGCTTTTTTTGACCGGAAGGGAATCGGGTGAGGCAACTTTAGTTGTATCTATTGAAATTGTATCGGCAAAATTCACTAGTAAGGTGTCCTTGCTGATTTTTATCGTGTCGTTCGAATTTTTTGGAGTAGCCATGGCTAAGGTATCCTTTGCATGGTATGGTGATACGGGTTGTGCCAAAAGACTGACAAAACCTGATAAAATCAGATATACCAATGGGAGTGTATAAAAAACCTTTTTAACCATTGCCGCAAAGATAGATAAAAATTAACCTGAGCGATTAACACAGTAAAAATTTTGCCTTTTTTATGTTGATTTAATAATTGGATGTAAAACATGTGTTCTTTTTTTGAATTACACCGCATTTTCAAATAATTACCTTTCAACTGGTTCAATATTTTGCTCAACATACTCCAAATGAAATTCCGAATGATGCTGATTTTAGCGGCATACCTTTTACCGATTGTGGTTATTTTCATTATCAACATGTTTGGGCCCTTGTTTTAGTTCAAATAGGAAGTAAGCCGAAAGCAGTAAATTCAAAAAGTACCACCAGCCCAGAAAAATCCACTGACAAAAAGACCCCAAATAAAAAGTCAAAGAAGAAATGGGAAAAGTGGTTTTAGAAATTTCTAAATTTTATAGGAGTTTAATGCACTGAAATAAGCCCAAAAATGGGTTTGGGCACCCTAAAGTTAACACCTGATATATTATGCGATAAAAACAATTGTTGATATGAAGAAAGTATGTTATCCATTTTTGGTTATTAGAGTTAGGATACGTTGCCCTATTTCGGTTGCCCTATAGCGTTGGTTCGGGTGTGTTTAAGTGTCAGAAAATTCCATTTCAACCCAGTTGAGTTCAATTAAGGG
>DYQV01000012.1 GCA_020719105.1 Rikenella microfusus | reverse complement strand
TTTTCCAATTTTGAGGAATAGCTTAATCGTCAGGATTATTCATGAATAATCCGGGCTAATAAGTTCTATTGAAAAAGTATAAAAGTGTATAAAATACACATTTGGTATCTGTATTTGAGTTTTTGTTTGTAATATTCAGAAGATTGCTTATTTTTGTAACAAAAAAGTGTATGTATTACACATGTAATATCTTTTTAAACTTCGGGGGCCACTATTTTTTACATTTGTCTTTGGATTTTTAAAAGGAACATATAAATTCTATATCAAAGAAATGACGGCAAGGAAATTAATGCAAAATATTTCAGTTGATTGTGTAATCTTAGGATTTGATTCAGAGCAACTGAACGTTATTTTAGTAGATAGAACATTAATTCTGCCGAATACTTCAGAGGTAGTTTTTTCTGATTTGACGCTAACCGGTTATCATATTTACGAAGATGAAGATTTAGATTCAGCAGCAGCGCGCATTGTTAAGGATTTAACCGGGTTGGAAAATCTTCCGTTAAAACAGTTTTATTCTTTTGGTGCGTTGGATCGTTTGCATCATCCAAACGATCAACTATGGTTGGAACATTGTGGTGATGTTTTTAGCGACCGGGTTGTTACCATTGGTTATTATTCCTTGCTACCATCAACCAACGTTAACTTTATTCAAAAAGGAAGAAATGCGGCCTGGTATCCAGTTACTAGCGCGAAAGGATTGGCTTATGACCATGATTTTGTTGTGGAGAAAGCAATTGAGCATTTGCGTTATAAATTCTGGCATGAACCCATTGGGTTTGAATTGCTGCCTGTTAAATTTACCCTATCACAAATGCAAAAATTGTATGAAGCAATTTTGGGAACTCAATTTGACAAGCGGAATTTCCGAAAAAAAGTTTCGCAAATGGATTACGTAGTACCGCTAAAAGAAAAGCAAATTGGTGTTGCCCATAAACCTGCCCAATTATTTATGTTTAGCTGCGATGTGTATGAAAAAACACGCAAAGAGCGATTCGATTTTTTTGTATAAACAACAGGAATTGGACTGCCAAGCATAAGACTATCAGAATTAGCCCGCTTTATTCATACCTGAGCATTGCGAAAGGTGTGAATGTGCGATGGGTATTGGGTTGCAAAGCGGAAAACCCCGATTTAGCTATTACCAAAATTGGGAGTTTTTATTTTCCCAATTTTGTGGAATAGCTTAATCGTCAGGATTATTCATGAATAATCCGGGTTAGATTAGAAGAATGAATCAACAATTAGTTATAGAGATGCCCATGGCATTCCAATAATAATCAATTATATAGTTTAATATGAAATACGGTTATTTTGATGACGCAAACAGGGAATATGTTATAACCAATCCGAAAACCCCCTGGCCATGGATAAATTATTTAGGAAACGAAGATTTTTTCTCACTTATATCGAATACTGCAGGAGGTTACACCTTTTACAAAGATGCTAAATTCAGGCGTTTAACCCGCTATCGCTACAACAACGTTCCAATGGATAGCGGTGGTAAATATTTCTACATAAACGATAGTGGCACTGTTTGGTCGCCAGGCTGGAAACCCTGCAAAACCAAACTTGACAGCTACGAGTGCCGACATGGTATGAACTATACCCAAATTATGGGTGAAAAGAATGGAGTTTCTGCAAAAGCCTTGTATTTTGTTCCATTAAAAACGTGGGCTGAAGTTCAGAAACTTACCCTCACCAACAACTCAAAAGTGACGAAAAAATTGAAAGTGTTCTCGTTTGTTGAATGGGCGTTGTGGAACGCCGCTGCGGACATGGAAAATTTTCAGCGCAACTTTTCAACCGGCGAAGTTGAAATTGAAGGTTCAGTTATTTATCACAAAACTGAATACAAAGAACGTCGCGACCATTATGCCTATTACTCAGTGAATACACCGGTTAAGGGTTACGATACCGACCGCGAAACTTTTTTTGGCTTATACAATGGTTTTGATGAACCTCAAACCGTATTGGCTGGTAAACCATCTAACTCAGAAGCGCACGGATGGTCGCCTATTGCATCGCACTACATTGAAGTAGAATTAAAACCCGGAGAAAGCAAAGATTTTGTTTTTATTCTTGGATATGTTGAAAACAAACAAGAAGAGAAATGGGAATCGAAAGGTATTATTAATAAGAAAAATGCTAAAGAGACCATTGCTAAATTCGATACCCCGGCTAAAGTTGATGCTGCTCTGGCTGAACTGCGTGCATACTGGGATAACCTGTTAAGTGTTTATTCCGTTAAATCGCACGACGAAAAATTGGATAGAATGGTAAACATCTGGAATCAATATCAATGTATGATTACTTTCTGCTTCTCTCGTTCTGCATCCTATTTTGAATCGGGTATTGGCCGCGGAATGGGCTTCCGCGATTCGAACCAGGATTTGATTGGATTCGTTCACCAAATTCCGGCACGTGCCCGCGAACGCATTATTGACATTGCATCAACACAATTCCCCGATGGGGGTTGTTACCATCAATATCAACCCTTGACCAAACGAGGGAACAATGATATTGGCGGTGGTTTTAATGATGACCCATTGTGGTTAATTTTGGGAACTACCAGCTACATAAAAGAATCAGGCGACTTCACCATTCTTGATGAAATGGTTCCGTTTGACAACGATATAGCCATTGCTCGTACTATGTTCGATCACTTAACTGTTTCGTTTGACCATGTGATTAATAACGTCGGCCCTCACGGATTACCACTTATTGGCCGTGCCGACTGGAACGACTGTTTAAACCTGAACTGCTTCTCGAACGACCCTAACGAATCGTTCCAGACTACTGAAAACAATGCCATAGGAACTAAAGCTGAGTCGGTAATGATTGCCGGTTTGTTTGTGGTTTATGGTCGCGATTATGTTGCACTTTGCAAACGAATTGGTAAAAACGACGAAGCGGCCCGCGCTCAAAAAGAGGTGGACAAAATGGTTGAGGCGATAAAGAAACATGGCTGGGATGGCGAATGGTTTCTGCGTGCTTATGACTATTATGGCAATAAAATTGGTAGCAACGAATGCGAAGAAGGTAAAATATTTATCGAAAGTAACGGGTGGTGCACCATGGCCGGAATTGGTAAGGAGGAAGGCCTTGTTACCAAAGCGCTTGATGCGGTAAAAGAACGCTTGGATTGCAAGTACGGCATTGTATTGAACAATCCCGCCTATACCAAATACCATATTGAGTACGGCGAAATTTCAAGTTACCCTGCCGGCTACAAAGAAAACGCGGGTATTTTCTGCCACAATAACCCATGGATAATTATTGGTGAAACCGTAAATGGCAATGGAAATAGAGCTTGGGAGTATTACGAAAAAATTACGCCTTCGTATTTGGAAGAAATTAGCGATTTACATAAAACCGAACCCTACGTATATGCCCAAATGATTGCCGGTAAAGATGCTTTCAAACCAGGTGAAGCTAAAAACTCGTGGTTAACCGGTTGCGCTGCATGGACTTTTACAAGCGTTGCTAACTACATTTTAGGTATCCGTGCTGATTATGATGGATTGGTAGTTGACCCATGTATTCCATCGAAATGGGAAGGTTTTACCATTACTCGTAAGTTCCGCGGTGCTACATACCTTATTAAGGTAAGCAACCCCAATAAGGCGCAAAAAGGAGTTAAAAAAATGAGGGTTGATGGCATAGAAATAGCCGGAAACATAATTCCACTTTTACCCGCTGGTAAAGAATACCAGGTAGAAGTTGTTTTGGGGTAAGTATTTTGGCTTTTAGTTTACTTTTCAACAGTTAAAGTTTGTAAGTTTGATTCAATAAATAATTTGCCCGTTAATAATTTAAAATTATTGCGGGCAATAATTTAATGAATAGGTTATTAGTGAGTTAGGCTTTATACTATTAAAGGAATAAAATTTAATAATATTGTAATAAATCAAAGCAAGTACTTATATTTGTACTTAATAATGGACTTTATAAAATTACAATTATGATTGCTGCTAATTTCTCAGAATTCAGGACTGGACTAAAAGGATATCTTGATAGTGTAGAAGATGATAATGAAACATTGATTATCAAAAGAAAAAGTGGAAAAGGAACTGTTTTAATATCGTTGGACGAATACAATTCAATCATGGAGACCATGCATATTTTAAGTTCGAAGAAAAATGCAGACAGGCTTTATGAATCGATTGAACAAATGAAAGTTGGAAAAGTAGTTAGACCAAAATTAGATGACTAATATGATTCTAACTTTCACTGAAAATGCATGGGAAGACTATCTTTATTGGCAAGAAATCGACAAAAAGATATCAAAAAAAATTAATGGATTAATTAAAGAAATTAAACGGACTCCTTTTGATGGTTCAGGACAACCCGAGCCACTCAAATATGATTTATCTGGATATTGGTCCAGACGTATTTTCAATGAACACAGACTTGTATATCAAATTGTTGAAAACGAATTAAGGATTTATTCTTGCAGATTCCATTATGATTAAAAACAATTAATTAGAAAGCCTACCTCATAGTAAAGTAGTTGCGGGTAAGTGCGAACTTGAAACTATGAATAAGAAATTAACATTAATGGTAACTTGAAATGAAGCGCCAAAAATTGCAACCGCTTTATATGCGAACCATAACCCCGCTTTTGTAAATATGTAATACTTTGTTTCTGACCTAATTATAAAAAAAAAACATTAGTGTCCGGTTAAATATTTGGGATTTACCTACGGTGATATCGCTTCGCTAAGTTCTCCCTTTGGTCGAAATGACGTTGTTTTCAGGGCTTTTTGTTTTGGGAGGGGTAGGTTGGCGGCTTTGCCGCCAACCTACCCCTCCCAAAATATATAACTAACTGATTGTCATCTCGAACGAAGTGAGAGAACTAAAATTTATTTGTTTTAAAAATGTTTACCGGACAACAATGAAAAAAAACAGTAAAGAACTTTACATTACATCAATTCCTCAATTTCTTATAAATGCAATACAAAATGCTTTGGAAAATCGATAACCAATTCCTGAAGGCTTTTTTTCCGGACCGATGAAAACCATTGATTATTGAGTTTTTCTTTATTAACGTTTTCAATTATATGGCAAAAATGAAGGGTAGAATATTTCCATAACTGAACCAAGTTTTTCCAATCTTCTTCCTGATAGTTTTGAATAGCTATCCATCGATCGTTATTTCCATGAGTAGCATAATTTGGAAAAACCAACGGGCTTTTCTGATATTGCAGGTGTATCACCCGATGGGTATTGTTTGAGGTGGAATCAATCAGGTAACCCAAAATTTGTTTAATGTTCCGGTTCTGACTGTTTCGGCGATTGATGAGTGTTTCATTGGGAAGGGCCTATAAAATGGGTTCCCATTTTTGAATCATTAGCTCCAGCTCTTTTGATAGGCTACTAACCCGGATTATTCATTAATAATCCTGACGATTAAGCTACACCTCAATATTGGGAAAATAAAAACTCCCAATTTTGGGTGTAGCTATCCCGATGTAAAATCGGGAGGGGTTTACTTGCGTGAGCTCACTTTGTTCGGTTCCCGCTTTGCAACCCAATGCCCATCGCACATTCACACCTTTCGCTGTGCTCAGGTATGAATAAAGCGGGCTAAATTCGTTCAAACGGCTTTTTATTCAAAAATAGGTATTTGATTCTGTTTTAACAATATATGTTTATGCTGAATAAACTGAGTAACTTTTTTGGCCACATAAAAGGACTCGTACTGCATCGGACAATGTTTGGTAAGCTAACCTGCTGCATAAAATGAATTTTGTTTGGTACCTATGTGTAACCGATCCAATTTTTTTGCGTTTCATTGTGGTACGAAAAAAACTAACTCTTAAAATAATTAAATACATGAAACACATTTTAACTCTTGTCCTTGTTGCATTCATTTTAATGCAGGCATCGGCTCAAGCTCCTGTTTATAAAACTCGTGCCGAAGTTCCGGAACAATATACCTGGAATTTTAATGATATTTATACCGGTTGGGATTTGTGGAAAGCCGATTTTGAAAAACTCTCAGGTATTGTTGATGAGTTGGCTGCATTCCAAGGAACCCTAAGTAAAAGCGACGCCGTATTGGAGTCCTATAGCAGAAAACAGGAGGAAGCATCGAAAATACTGATAAAAGTTTACGCTTATGTAATGCTTCAGCAGACAATTGATGGCCGCGATCAGGATATAAACAGCAAGATGCAGGAAATTCAAAACCTGTTTGCCAAATTTGGCATGGCTACTTCCTGGGTTAGCCCTGAATTGGTTGCCATTCCTAAAGATACCATGGATAAATGGACCAACACGAATCCCTATCTAAAGCAAAGCAAAATATCGTTTATGGATATTTACCGATTGCAGGATCATGTGCTTTCTACTGAAAAAGAAGAAGCCTTATCGTATTATTCAAAAGCATTAAGTGCTTCATCGCAAACCTATAAAGCATTAGCCAATGCCGATTTGGTTTATCCCGAAGTCACGCTTTCCGACAGTTCTGTTATTACTGCAAGCCCGGTAGGAGTTAGAAACGTTATGGTAAATAATCCGAATCAAAACGACCGATTATTGGCAAGTACTGAAATGATAAAAGTTTATGCAATAAACAAAAATGCATACGCCAGTATTTATGCCGGCATACTGGAATCACGCTGGGCCGATGCTAACGTGCACAAATACAATTCGTGTCTTGAGTCAGCTTTAAGTGGCGACAACATTCCGGTGGAGGTTTACCATTCGTTAATTAAAACAGCCAAAGAAAACACAGCACCTTTGCAAAAATACATCCAGCTTAGGAAAGAAGCCTTGGGATTATCAACCTATTATGGTTCCGATGGGATGTTGGAATTGGTCCAGAATGATACCCGCTATACTTATGATGAGGCAAAGAAACAGATTGAAGCAGCATTGCAACCCATGGGTAAAACATACATTGATAAAGTGACGTTTGCTTTAAATAACCGCTGGATTGATGTGTATGAAGTGCCTGGAAAAGAACCCGGTGCTTACAGTATGGGTATCTATGGAGTACATCCTTATATTATGCTGAATTTCGGTGGAATGCTCGACGATAATTTTACCTTGGCTCATGAGTTAGGGCACAGCATGCAAACTGTTTTTTCTAATGAAAATCAACCTTACGCAACTGCCGATTATTCGAGTTTTGTAGCCGAAGTAGCCTCTACTTTCAATGAGCATCTGTTAATGGATTATCTAATAAAGAATGCCAAGTCGTCCAACGAGAAAATTTCACTGTTGGTTCAGCAAATTGAAAACATATTCGGAACCTTTTATGCCCAGGCATTGTTTGCCGATTGGGAATATCAGATGCATTCATCTGCTGAGCAAGGCATTCCCGTGAATGAGCAATTAATGTCGGCTAAATGGGACGAGCTTACTTCAGCTTATTATGGATCGGTAATGCAAAAAACTGAATATACCAAATTCACTTGGGCACGGGTAATGCACTTTTATGAAATGCAGTATTATGTATATCAATATGCTACCAGTTTTGCCGCCTCTTCAAAGCTTTCACAGGATGTTTTAACAACCGATAAAAAAGAGCGTCAATTAGCTACTGAACGCTATGTGCAGTTTTTAAGTGCAGGTTGCAGCGATTATCCGATCCAGTTATTGAAAAATGCCGGTGTTGACTTAACCACGCCAGCCCCATTTGAAGCTGTCGCAAAGCAAATGAAGACTTTGGTTGATCAATTAGAGTTGGAATTGCGGAAAGCAGGTAAAATAAAATAAGGAAAATAGTTTATAAAATTGGAATAAAGAAGGCAGGGTAATACCTGCTTTTTTTATTGAGTTTAACCAATGAAAACACATTGTGTCGTAAAAAAAGCAAGTATTAACCTAAAACACACAAGAATTTAGTAATTTTTTCGTTTCTAAAACTTGGTAACCAATTGAATAGCAGAATTCTAAAAAAAAGAAAATTTACCTCTTCTGGTACCTATTTTTTTTGTATTTTGGCACAATTTTTAAAAAGCAATTGAATAAATCAAGTTATGGCAAATCTTAGCGATAAAATTATTGGGGAAGGACTTACTTTTGACGATGTTTATTTAGTTCCGGCCTATTCCAATGTATTACCCAGAAATGTAGATATCACGAGCCAGTTCTCGAAAAATATACGACTGAATACTCCCATAGTTTCAGCTGCAATGGATACCGTAACAGAATCGGCCTTAGCCATTGCTATTGCCAGGGAAGGTGGCATTGGTGTGATACATAAAAACATGAGCATTGAACAACAGGCTCGAAAAGTAAGGATGGTAAAGCGGGCTGAGAACGGAATGATAATCGATCCGGTTACGATAACCAAAGAAAAAACAGTTTTTGATGCCCTTCAGTTGATGAAGGAATTTAAAATTGGTGGCATTCCGGTTGTCGATCAATACAATACCTTAATTGGCATTGTTACCAACCGCGATTTACGGTTTGAAACCATGGGAAAAATCATCAAAGATGTAATGACCTGCGACAAAATAATTACAACCAATCAGTCCATCGATTTGAATGAAGCTGCCAAAATATTAATGCAGTATAAAATTGAAAAACTGCCTGTTGTTGACGAAGAAAATAAACTGGTAGGTTTGATTACTTATAAAGACATTACCAAAGCCAAAGACCGGCCTAATGCCTGTAAAGATACGAAAGGTCGCTTGCGCGTTGCCGCCGGAGTTGGAGTAACCAACGATACCATGGAACGCATTAGTGCTTTGGTTGATGCCGGAGTTGATGCCATTGTTATTGACACGGCGCATGGTCATTCGGAGGGCGTTATTGAAACCTTAAAAATGGCTAAAAAGAATTTTCCTACTGTTGATTATGTAGTAGGTAATATTGCCACTGCCGAAGCAGCTCTTGCTTTGGTTGAAGCAGGTGCCGATGCGGTAAAAGTTGGCATAGGTCCTGGCTCCATTTGTACTACCCGTATAGTTGCCGGAGTTGGTGTGCCTCAATTGTCTGCCATTAATTGGGTGTCGGAAGCTCTTAAAAATACAGGAGTACCTGTGATTGGCGATGGCGGAATCCGATATTCGGGTGATATTGTTAAAGGATTAGCCGCTGGTGCTGATTCCATAATGGTGGGTTCATTATTTGCCGGAACGGATGAATCACCCGGAGAAACTATAATTTTCCAAGGGCGTAAATTCAAGTCGTATCGGGGTATGGGTTCCATTGAAGCCATGCAACATGGCTCTAAAGACCGATATTTTCAAGATACTGAAGATGATATTAAAAAATTGGTGCCAGAGGGTATTACTGCAAGGGTTGCTTTTAAAGGAACGCTGTCAGAGGTAGTCTATCAGATGGTTGGAGGCTTACGTGCTGGCATGGGCTATTGCGGGGCAAAAGACATTGCAGCCCTTAAACAAGCAAAATTTGTTAGAATCACCAGCGCCGGTATGGCTGAAGGGCATCCTCACGATGTGACCATTACCCGCGAATCTCCTAATTATTCCCGTGAATTATAAATTGAAAAAACTTAACCCAATAAAACATATTTGAAGATGATAAAAATGATTTTCTCCTTACTATTAATCGTAAGTTCTTTAAGCGCTTTAGTTGCTCAAGATAATTCAGGCAAGGTTTTAATGACCATTGATGGTAAAGAAATTACCCGCGGCGAATTTGAACGCATCTATACCAAAAACAATCAGCAACCAGCTTTCGACTCTGTTTCATTAAAAGAGTACAATGAGTTATTTATCAATTTTAAATTGAAAGTAATGGAAGCGGAAGCATTGGGAATGGATACCCTGTCGAGTTTTGTGAATGAACTGGATGGATACAAAACCCAGCTTGAAAAACCTTATTTTACTGATGAAAGTGCCGACGAAGCCTTAATGCAGGAAGCTTACGAACGGATGAAATGGAGTATTCGTGCAAGCCATATTCTTATAAAGTGTGGCGATGAGGCCTTACCGGCTGATACAGTTGTTGCCTGGAATGAAATAAATAAAGTCAGAAAACTGGCGTTGAAAGGAGAAGACTTTGGGAAATTAGCGGTAAAGTATTCGCAAGATCCAAGTGCTGCTCAGAATAATGGCGATTTAGGTTATTTTACCGCATTTTCAATGGTTTATCCTTTTGAAACGGGAGCCTATAATACACCTGTTGGTAAGATATCGGAAATAGTGCGCAGCCGTTTTGGATACCATATTATTCAAGTAGTGGATAAAAAACCGGATCCAGGACAAATAAAAACTGCCCATTTAATGCGAGCTGTGCCACAAGGGAGCAGTTTGGAAAAAGAAAACTTAGAAAAAGAGAAAATCCAATTAATATACGATTCCATTATGATGGGAGCGAGCTTTGAAGAAATGGTTCGTCGTCACTCTGATGACAGAGGCACCAGTCAAAAAGGTGGAGTGCTTCCTTTCTTTGGCCTGCGTCAAATGGTTCCTGAATTTGAAAAAGCTGCTTTTGAACTTAAGGAAGTGGGTCAAATTTCAAAACCCATTAAAACATCCTATGGATGGCATATTATCAAACTATTGGAAACTAAACCTTTGGGAACTTATGATGAATTGAAAACAACCATTAAAAATAAGGTTTCAAAAGATATTCGGGCGCAACAGGGAAGACAATCGGTTCTTGATAAGCTTAAAAAAGAATATCGGTTAACCGTTAATAAAAAGGCATTTGAGCCCTTCTATACCTTAATTGATTCTACAATTTATAAAGGTAATTGGGATGGAAATAAAGCCAATGGATTAACGCAGGTGCTTTTTACCCTTGCCGACACCAATAAATATTATGCCAGGGATTTTGCCATGTCGATTAGTAAAGATGGACTGCGCAGGGTTAACAAACCCTTACGTTTAATTGCTGATGATGAGCTTAATCGTTTTATAGAAAACAGCATTACTAATTTTGAAAAAACCCGCTTAAACGAAAAATATCCTGATTTTAAAAATCTGATGCAGGAATATCACGATGGCATTTTACTTTTTAACCTAACGGATAAAATGGTATGGTCAAAAGCAGTTGAAGATACGGTAGGATTGGAATCATTCTATCAGTCCAATAAAAACAATTACCTTTGGGGAGACCGTGTGGATGCTTCAATTTACACCTTTAACAAAAAGGAATGGGAAGCCAAAGTAAAAAAAATGGCTCTGAATAACGGAAAGAAAAATTTAGACCTTCAGCAAGAGCTGTCAAAATTTATTAGTAAATCAAAAGACACTACTTTTACCATTAATGCAACCCGCTCAAAATTCAGCAAAGGAGACAATCAGTGGGTTGATGCCCTTGTTTGGACCCCTGGTACTTTACAGGTGAATGAAAACTCAGGGAACTTTATTTTGGTTTACATTAATGCTGCTGTTGCTCCAGAGCCTAAAAAACTTAATGAAGCTAAGGGTTTAATTACAGCGGATTATCAGAATTATCTTGAAAAAAATTGGCTGGCTTCGCTACGGAATAAATATAAAGTAGTGCTCAATCAAGAAGTGTTTAATGAAATGATTAAATAGTGAATTGGGTTTGTTTTCAAGGCACTTTATATAGACTCTATTTTATTAGTGGAAATTGTTTTGGAAGGTTGTAAAGAGGATTATTCATAAAAACAAATGCGAAGTATAACAATAAGTATATCCATCTTTTTAGGTGTTTTAATAGCTGGATGCAATGGGGTATTTAATAATAGAGCTGATGATAAGGTGATTGCCTCTGTGGGGGCAAAAAAGTTAACCTTATCGGAGTTAAATTTAGCCATACCTCATAATATTAATGAGATTGACAGTATTTCATTCAGCCAAAACTATATCGAAAAATGGGTAAAAAATCAGCTCTTGTTAGAAAAAGCTGAACTGAACCTCGATAAACAATCTCAAAAAAGTATTGAAGTAATGATTGATAACTACCGCACTTCTTTATTGCTTTTTAAATACCAGCAAATGTTCATCAATCAAAAGTTGGATACCAATATTACTGAAAATCAGATTGAAGCGTACTATACGGATCATTCTGAAAACTTCATACTGGATAGTGCGGTAGTCAAAGCAATTTTTGTACAGTTGCCTAAATCGGTTCAAAATGCCTACAATATTGGATTTTGGATGCGTTCCGGGGAAGAAAATGATTTGGCAAAATTGGAGGATTATTGCTATCAAAACGCCAATAATTTTTATTTAGGCGACGATTGGCAATATTTGGGAATCATGCTCAATAAAATTCCTCGCAAAATTTCCAATCCCGATAGTTTTTTGAAAGGCAATCGCTATCTGGAAGCTTCTGATTCAATCTATAATTATCACTTTTACATCGTCGATTATCGTCTTAAAGGCGATACCATGCCCATGGTATTTGTTAAAAACCAAATAGCGGATATCCTTATTAATCATCGAAAAGTGAAACTAATTAAGGATTTAGAGAATAATATTTATAACGATGCCGTTAATAAGAAAAAGTTTACCATCTATACCAACTAAAAAACAATTTATGTTTCAGAAATTCAGTATTTTAAGTATTTTATTCTTTTTAATTTTTATTGGTTCTCAAGCACAAGAAAAAAAAATTATTGACCAGATTATTGCAACTATAGGTAAGCAAGCAATTTTGCAAAGTGAAATAGAAAGCCAGGCAATGCAAATGCGGGCACAGGGATATTACACTTCAGGTGATTTGGAATGTGAAGTTTTTGAGGAGATACTTTTCTCAAAATTATTGGTAAATCAGGCAATTCTCGACAGTATAGAAGTAAACGATAGTGAGGTGAATTCAGAGATGGAACGTCGTTTGAATTACTTTATTAACCAAATCGGAAGTGAAGAAAAACTTGAGGAGTATTATAAAAAATCAATTGCTGATATTAAAGAAGAATTTAGGGTAGTTATTAAGGAGCAATTGCTGAGTCAGCGGATGCAGCAAAAAATTACGGCCGATTTAAAAGTTACTCCCCAAGAAGTAAAAGCTTTTTTCAGGAGTATTCCGGAGGATAGCTTGCCAACCATCAACATTGAATTTGAGTTGGAGCAAATAAGTGTGAGTCCGAAAATTGAAGAAGTGGAAGTTTTGAGGATAAAGGACAAGTTGCGTGAATTTAAGGAGCGGATTACCCAAGGAGAAAGTTTTGCCACCTTGGCTGTATTTTATTCTGAAGACCCAGGCAGTGCCACCAGAGGTGGAGAGTTAGGTTTTGTAAGCCGTGGTGATTTGGTTCCTGAATTTTCGGCTGTAGCCTTTAATTTAAAAGAAGGAGAGGTTTCAAAAATTGTTAAAACTGAATACGGATATCATATCATCCAATTGGTGGAAAAGAAAGGGGAGCGCATTAATTGCCGCCATATACTTTTAAAGCCTAAAATAAGCCCCGATGAGAAAAGGAAAGCCAGACAGCGTTTAGATAGTGTCAGGACTCAAATTGTAGCTAAGGAAATTACCTTTAAAGAAGGGTGTTGGAAGTTTTCCGAAGATGAAGATACCCGATTGAATGGTGGAATAATTATTAATCCTCAAACTGGAAATTCCCGATGGGAGGCGGGCCAATTGGAACCAAAATTGGCGAATGCCATACAGGATTTGAAAGTTGGTGATATTTCAGCACCTTTTGAGACAGTGGATGCATCGGGTCAAGCAGTGTATAAAATAGTATTGTTAAAAACCAAAACGGAAGCACATCAAGCCAATCTGAATGATGATTATCAGCGAATACAAGATTTGGCCTTAGAAAAGAAAAAGACCGAATTTGTTGATGATTGGGTGTCGAAAAAAGTTAAAAGCACTTACTTGCGAATCGACGATGATTATAAAAATTGTGCATTTAAAAATCCTGTTTGGAATAAATAGCCCCTTATGGTAAAATACAATAACGATGTGGAAGCAGTAGATGCCTTAAAGGTTTCTTTTGATGCGTTGATGAATGAAGTTAAAAAAGTAATCATTGGGCAGGATGAAATAGTCAAAAGCACCCTTATATCTATCTTTAGCGGCGGTCATTGCTTGCTAATTGGAGTGCCCGGATTAGCAAAAACGTTATTAGTGAATACCGTTGCCCAATCGCTTGGCTTGCAATACAAACGCATTCAGTTTACTCCGGATTTAATGCCGTCGGATATTATAGGATCAGAAATTCTTAACGAGAAGCGCGAATTTCAATTTGTGAAAGGTCCCTTATTTGCCAATATCATTCTGGCTGACGAAATAAACAGAACTCCTCCAAAAACACAATCGGCATTGTTGGAAGCCATGCAGGAGAAATCGGTAACTACCGGAGGAGTAACCCATATATTGCAAGAGCCTTTCTTTGTTTTAGCTACCCAAAACCCCATTGAGCAGGAAGGAACTTATCCGCTACCGGAAGCTCAGCTGGATAGGTTTATGTTTAATATTTGGCTCGATTATCCATCAATGGAAGATGAAATTTCCATTGTTTCGGAAACAACATCGAATATTAAAAAAGAAGTGAAGCAAATGCTTCAGGCCGATGAAATTATTTATTTCCAAAACCTTATCCGCAAAATACCGGTAAACGATCATGTATTGCGCTATGCCGTGAGCCTTGTAGCTAAAACAAGACCGAATAACCAGCATTCATTGCCAATTACAAATCAGTATGTAAATTGGGGCGCAGGACCAAGAGCTTCGCAGTTTTTAATTTTAGGAGCTAAGGCGCACGCTGCAGTTTCCGGAAAATATTCACCTGATATTGACGATGTAAAAAAAGTGGCGTTTCCTATATTAAGGCATCGAATTGTGCGTAATTATAAAGCTGAAGCTGATAATATTACCGTTGACGATTTGATTCAGAAAATTATTGATAGTCAGACCTATTAATGCTTCCATATCAGGGTTTTGTTTTATAGAATTGGAGCGTTGTCAGGATTTGATACGTTGGAATGGGAAAGTTTAAAATAATATATCTTCTATTTTGTTGGATGCTGGTTTTTCAGCCATCCGAACTTCAAGCGCAAAAAACTTCGAAAATTGAAATTAAGCATGCTGATTTTTTACGCTCCGATAAAAAAATTAGAGAAGGAGCAAGGCGTTTGGTTGGTAATGTTCAGTTTTGGCAAGATAACACCATTATGGAGTGCGACAGTGCCTATTTTATGGGTGAAAAAAACTGGTTTGAAGCCTACGGAAAGGTTCATTTATATAAAGAAGGCGACAGTAAATTGGATGTGCGAAGCAATTTTCTGAGGTATAATGGCAATTCCAAAATGGCTTATTTCCGTAATAATGTAGTTTTACGTGATACACAAGTTGTATTGTTTACTGATTCCCTCGATTATGACATTAGCAAAGATATTGGTTATTACCTCGACAATGCGCAGATAGTTGACAGTGCTACCACACTAACCAGCAAAAAAGGATATTATTATCACAAAAAGCAGGCTATCTATTTCAAAGAAAAGGTAGTAGTGAATCAAAATCAGGGCGAGTATCAAATGTACACCGATACGCTGAAATATGATACCAAGTCGAAGATTGCTTTCTTTTTTGGACCTACCGAGTTTTACAACGATTCGAATTATATGTATGCCGAATATGGGTTTTACAAGACCAAGCAGAACAAAGCATTGTTTAAAAATAGTGCCTTTTATTCGAATCCAAAACAAAGTATTGAGGCCGACAGCCTGTTTTATGACCGTGACAAAGAACATGGCATTGCCTATTCCAATGTGGTAGCTACCGATACCGCTCAAAATATTATTGTAAAAGGAAATTATCTGGAAGTTTTTAAGAAAACGGAAAGTTTTTTTGTTACCGATAGCGCCCTGTTAATGAATGTTATGCAAGGCGATACGCTATACCTGCATGCCGACACCCTTTATGCCAACTACGATACCACCAATACCTACCGAATTTTCAGAGCCTATAATCATACCAAAATTTTCAAATCGAATTTTCAGGCAAAAACCGATAGTTTGTATTTTTCGATGGCTGATTCCATCATCCGGTTTTACGGTTCACCCATTTTATGGGCAGAACAAAACCAGATTACAGCCAGTTATATTGAGGCTTTTGTTGTTAATGAAAAGCTTGATAGGTTCAAATTATATAATGGTGGCCTGATAGTATCAATGGAAGATAGCTTGCATTTTAATCAGATAAAAGGGGCTGAAATGACGGGTTATTTAAAAAACAATCAACTCTCAAAAATTGATGTCTTTAAAAAAAGCGAAACCATTTATTTCCCTTCTGATGAATTTGGAATTATAGGCGTGAATAAAAGCCAAAGTACCAATATATCACTTATCCTTAAAGATAATAAAATAAGTCGCATTATTTATCGCAGTAGTTACGAGGGAGCCATGCATCCGATGGACGAATTATCAAAGAGCGAAATGAAGGTTAGTAATTTTGCTTGGTTCAGCAATTGGCGTCCTACAGTTCCAACCGATGTTTTTATTTGGGATGGAAATACCGTACCACCAATAAAAACAGAAGTCTTAGTACATCCGAAATTGGATTCTAACCGCAAGGAATAATTGCGTTGGGTTTTTTATTAAAAACAATCCCACCACTGTTCCTCTCTTTGTTTCGACAAGCTCAACAATCGGGTGGGAATGTAACCAATAAGCTGTAGTGCTTAGTTGGAAAACCTTCCCTTGAAATCGAGGGGTGAGTATTAAAAAGGAAATTACATATTAAATACAAAAATAACGACTATGAGAAAAACCTTATCATATTTATCAATAGTACTTTCACTAAAATAAGATAGCTGCTGGTTCAAACAAAAGCATTTCACTTGGGTTACCCTCATTGGTATGTTTGAATTTTAACCGTGGAAAATAAAAAAGCCGACCCTTAAAGATCGGCATTCTGTTTTTTTAATACCTTATTAATATTCATCTTCGTTAAAGAAGAAATCATCTTTGCTCGGATAATCTGGCCAAATATCATCAATACTTTCATAAATTTCGCCCTCATCTTCAATCTCTTGAAGATTTTCAATTACTTCAAGAGGTGCACCTGAACGGATGGCAAAGTCAATCAGTTCCTCTTTTGTGGCCGGCCATGGAGCGTCTTCTAATTTCGAAGCTAATTCAAGTGTCCAATACATAATATATAGTTTTTAATTTCTCTGTTTTAAAATTTGCGCAAATATATATAAAATAAATCCATATTAGGATCGAGGTTTCCATGGAATTTCATCAATTTTTAAATCTTTTGTGAGTTTGCGCGATAATACAAAATAATAATCCGATAGCCGGTTCAAATATTTTACCACCAATTCACACGGTGCTTCTTCATGATGAACTTTTAAGGCCAGTCTTTCGCAACGGCGGCAAACCGTTCGTGTTACATGGCAATAGGAAATCGTAGGATGGCCGCCCATCAATATAAAATGAGTAAGTGGAGGCAAGCCCAATTCCATTTGGTCAATCTCCTTTTCAATTGCCAGCACATCATTTTCGGTGATAATAGGGAGTTTGAAATCGCAATCGTTGCAATCGGCGGCAAGCAATGTAGCACTCGTCATCAACCGGTCCTGAACTTCAAGTAAAAAGGTTTTTACCTGAGTATCGCCAACATAGTCGTAAAGCAGCCCGTTAAAAGCCATTAATTCATCAACCGAGCCATACGCCTCAATGCGAGTGTGGTACTTTGGAACCCTTTTGCCACTGATTAGCGATGTGGAACCATTGTCCCCTGTTTTGGTATATACTTTCATGTTTGTTTTTTTATATCGAAGAAGCACTTCCATGCATCTTTACATTCGTATTTCTTGTATGAACCTTTAAAGTATATAATCTTGTTCTATCAGGCCATCACGCAGCCGTACAATTCTTTTAGCATGTCTGGCAATATCTTCTTCGTGTGTAACCAGAACGATGGTATTGCCTTTTTGATGCAATTCGTTCAATAAACGCATAATCTCTTCTGATGTTTTAGAATCCAAATTACCGGTGGGTTCGTCAGCTAAGACAATCGACGGTTTATTAACCAATGCACGGGCAATGGCAACCCGTTGTCGCTGTCCACCCGACATTTCGTTGGGTTTATGCTCCATACGGTCCGATAACCCAACTTGTCTGAGAGCTTCAATAGCTAATTCATAACGTAAAGCACGGTTTATTCCAGCATAGATTAATGGAACTGTCACATTTTCCAAGGCATTGTAGCGGTGAAGCAGATTAAATGTTTGAAAAATAAAGCCAATTTCTTTATTTCGGATAGCGGCCAGATTATCATCATCAAGGCGGCTGACATCGCGGCCATTTAGCCAATAACTGCCATTCGAGGGGGTGTCTAAGCAACCAATAATGTTCATTAAGGTTGATTTACCTGAACCCGATGGGCCCATAATAGCAACAAACTCACCTTTTTTTATTTTCAGATTTACTCCTGCCAGTGCATTCACTTCCTGATTTCCGACTTGATATATTTTTTTGATGAATTGAATGTCGATTACAAGTTCCATAGTATATCAGGTTTTATAGTCGTTTTATTAATAAGTTGCTTTTATGCAAATGTCTAAAAACGTATCTTAAAATGTTGTTTGGTTAATTCTTTTTTAAAAAACACCAAACCCATAAAGTATAAATCGATGGTTGCTTTAACTTCAGGATGCGTTGTAATATCTTCCCATGCTTTTTCCATTTCTAACGAATGATGTATGTCGTCAAATACAAATAACGTATTGTTGTGTTTTTTATTTAAACAAATATTGAAATAATCCAAGGTGGGTTCATAACGATGATTTCCGTCGAAAAAAACAAAATCAAGTCTCGCCATTCCTTCAATGGCCTTGTTTAGGGTCTGTTTAAATTCCCCTGTCATTAGTTGGACGTTTTTGACCTGTAAAGAATCGAAAGTAGTTTGGGCAATCTTGGAAATTTCAGGACAGCCTTCCAAGGTAATTACTTGGCATTTTGGGTTTACTTGAGCAAGATAACATGTAGTGATACCCAATGAAGTCCCTATTTCAATGATATGGCTGTATTGAAAATGACCAACCAGGCGGCTTAGCAATTGTGCTTGCCGTTTTGGTTTTAATGAATGAGCGGCTATGTTTTTTATAGAACGTTGCTTGCCTGAGTATTTGCAGCTGCCTGATCCCATCTCGGTTATCTGGATGACACTTTTATTTTTTAATAATCCTTTTCTATGTTTTTCAATTTTTTTATAAAAAAGTTCGGATTTGTTTTTGCGAATGATCTGCGTAACCAAATTGAAAACAAAAGGGGAATGAATGCCATAACCTCTTAATCCTTTTGCACCAATATAGAATTTGAAATACTTTATAAGCCGATTGCTGATATGCATGGTTATTAATTTAGGGCAATAATAATAAAATTAGTGATTAGAAAAAATATTTGTGAAAAAGGATTTTTCATTACCATTTTAGTAGTTGGGTCTTACAGAGAGGGTAGTGAGGCAGAAGGAGCCTGTGTTTATTTGAAAATGGAATACGAAGCCAGAAGTAAGGAGTTGAAAGCTAATAAACAGATACCAATAACCAGTCGCAATTCAAACTTCTCATATCTCAAACCTATTTTCTCAACAACTGGTCGACAACTTATCAAAGGTAAAAAGGACGTAACAACTTACACAAGAGGAATAGTGCAATTGCTGGGTTAGATTCTACTTTCAGTTTCCTTAAAAACCCTTTCCCTGATTTATTCAGCAACAAAATTATTTAACGACAGTTTATCTTTCATTGCAAGCAATGCAGCTTTTTTATGTAATTCAGTTGGTATTCTAACATTAAAACTTCCTTTAAATGGCTTCTCTGGAGTAATTCCTTGCTCTTTGCAATCAGATATATATTCATCGATTGCTTCAACAAATCCATAAAATCCAAGCAGTTTAACCATTTCATCATAATGAAAAATAAGAAGGTGTACTCAAAAAACGAGCAATTAACCCGGATTATTCATTAATAATCCTGACGATTAAGCTACACCTCAATA
>DYQV01000752.1 GCA_020719105.1 Rikenella microfusus | reverse complement strand
AAATAGGTTTTATTTTTCAAATTAAATTTTTTAAGAAGTGAACTTTCTTATTTTTGTATATGTCTCAATAAAACATCTGAACAAACATGCAATTCAATAAAATAAAACCCATAATATTCATTCTTGTTCTGTTTTTAATCCCCTATTTATTAATTCAGGTTGTTAAACGGATTAACTCACCAGAGGATGAGAAAATACCTATTGCACAGGAAACAGTATTTCAGGATACAACAGAAAAGACGCTAACAACTTATGGACTGGTTATTCATGGTGGTGCAGGTAATTTTACTAAAACTGATTTTGATGCGGAATTGGTTGCTGAATATGAATCGAAATTGTACGAGGCGTTAAAAATTGGAATGGCAAAGATAGAAACAGGCGATTCCGCACTACAAATAGTTAGCGCTGTTATTGAACTATTAGAAGATTCCCCTTTATTTAACGCTGGAAAGGGAGCTGTTTTCACCCATAAAGGGACGAATGAACTGGATGCATGTATTATGGATGGAAAAACAAAAATGACTGGTGCAGTCGCCGGTGTTTCACATATAAAGAATCCTATAAAAGCAGCACTTTGTGTATTGGAACATTCAAAACATGTTTTATTGATTGGTGAGGGTGCAGAAGAATTTGCTCAAAAAAATCAGCTTGAAATGGTTTCAACCGATTATTTTTATACCGAAAAGCAGTGGCAGAAGCTTCAAAAAAGTATTACCGATGAAAAAATGGGAACAGTAGGATGCGTTGTATTGGATAAATATGGAAATTTAGCCGCAGGAACATCAACCGGAGGAATGACCAATAAAACACCCGGACGAGTAGGTGATTCTCCCATTGTAGGAGCTGGAACTTATGCCGACAACCAGACTTGTGCTATTTCGGCTACTGGACATGGTGAGTATTTTATTCGATATACCGTGGCCTGTGACATTGCAGCCCGAATTAAATATAAGAAACAAAGCCTTGCTGATGCAGTGAATGATGTAATAAATGATTTAGAAAAGGTTGGTGGAAAAGGCGGTGTAATAGGAATGGATAAAAAGGGAACGGTTAGCATGAGCTTCAATACGTTAA
>DYQV01000229.1 GCA_020719105.1 Rikenella microfusus | reverse complement strand
TAACCAGTAACCAGTAACCAATAGAAAGTGGCCATAATTGTGAATCTCGATGTAATGCTGGCAAAGCGTAAAATGTCTCTTACCGATTTATCAGAAAAGGTAGGGATTACCATTGCCAACATGTCGATATTAAAAAGTGGAAAAGCAAAAGCTATCCGTTTTTCAACCTTGGAAGCTATTTGTAAAGAATTGAATTGTAAACCTGGGGATATTCTTGATTTTGAATTTAATAACTAAATAGAGCTTCTATTATTATTGATTATATTGAGCTAACATTTAATTTTATTGATAGCATTATTTAACCTTAAAATACTTGAACAATGAATTTTGCGCTTATTGGATATGGGAAAATGGGCAAAGAAATTGAAAAAATAGCCATTGATCGGGGACATACACTGGGTCTTATTATTGACAAAGATAATTTCGAAGACCTTAACAGTTTAAATTTAAAAGGAATTGATGTGGTTATTGAGTTTAGTAACCCGGAATCAGCCTTTGAAAATTATAAAAAGTGTTTTTCAGTTGGGGTCCCAGTGGTATCAGGAACTACAGGATGGCTTGATAAATTGCCGCAAATAATAACACTTTGTGAACAAAACAAAGCCGGATTCTTCTATGCTTCCAATTTCAGTTTGGGTGTAAATCTGTTTTTTCAGCTAAACCGGAACCTTGCACGTTTGATGGCTCCATTTAAAGAATACGATGTGATTATTGACGAAATACATCATGCCATGAAATTGGATGCCCCAAGCGGAACTGCCATTACCTTAGCAGAAGGTATCTTGGCTGAAAACCCAGCAAAAAAATTATGGAAGAATGATGAACAAGTTTCTGCTGAGGAACTTTCCATCCGATCGTTACGTGAAGGAGATGTTCCCGGCATCCATGAAATAATATATACATCAGAAGTAGATTGCATTTCAATAAAGCATGAAACAAAAAACCGCAAGGGCTTAGCGTTAGGAGCTGTTTTAGCTGCTGAATTCATGAAACAAAAATCTGGCTTTTATGGTATGAATGATTTGTTAAAAATATCTTGAAATTGATAAACTAGAGTTGAATTATAATTTTTACAAACGAATCAAATTGTTGATTCATAAATCAGAATAAAAATGAAAAACTTTTGGACAAATAAGTGGGTTAAGTTTGCAGTATTTGGGTTCGCTTACCTTTTATGGGTAATTTGGAATACAAATTATTGGTGGCTATTGGGAATGCCTGTTATTTTTGATATTTATGTTACTCAAAAAGTACATTGGGCGTTTTGGAAAAAGAAAGGGGTTGCCAAGCAAACCAAAGTGGTAGAGTGGATTGATGCCATTATTTTTGCAGTAATTGCAGCCAGTTTTATCCGCACTTTCTTTTTCGAAGCCTATACAATTCCTACTTCATCAATGGAAAAATCGTTATTGGTAGGCGATTATCTATTTGTGAGCAAAAGTGCCTATGGACCAAGAAAACCAATGACACCTGTTTCTTTCCCATTCGTTCATCATTCAATGCCTATGTCGAATAATATGACCCGATCGTTTAGCGAAGTTTGGCAACGTGATTATTTTAGGATGAAAGGTTACCGAACTATCAAAAATAACGATGTGGTAGTGTTCAACTTTCCCGAAGGGGATACGGTTTGTCTTGAAGAGCAGGCTCCTAGTTATTATGATTTATGTCGCAGGTTTGGCAGAGAAAATATTTGGAACCGTTATACGGTTATTCACCGTCCGGTAGATAAATGCGAAAATTATATAAAGCGTTGTGTTGCTATTCCCGGCGATAGCCTTAAGGTAGTTAATGGGCAACTGCTCATAAATGGAAAACCTCAATACAAAGCAGGTAAAGTTCAATACATGTACCATATTATTACCGATGGTTCGGGAATTAATCCAAAAGCTTTAGAAAAACTAGGGATTTCACACGAAGATTTTCAGAATGGATACATTCAACCCGGTTATTATAAAATTCCAATGACTGAAGAAATTGCTGAAAAAATACGTACCATTAGTATTGTCAAGCATATTGAACGTGCAAATGCAGGCACCACCGATAGGAGCAATCAGGTTTTTCCTCACGATAGCCGCTATCCTTGGAATGAAGATAATTTTGGTCCTATTTGGATTCCTAAGAAAAATACTACCACTGCTTTGACGCTTACAAACCTTCCATTTTATAAACGAGTTATTGAAACTTATGAAGGCAATAAATTGGAAGTTAAAAATGGCATTATTTATATCAACGGTTCAGCCGCAAACAGCTATACTTTTAAAATGAATTATTATTGGATGATGGGCGACAACCGTCACAATTCCTTGGACTCCCGGTTCTGGGGATATGTTCCCGAAGATCATGTGGTTGGAAGAGCCTCATTGGTTTGGTTATCCCTTGATAAAGATCAAAATTTTCCTAAAAATATCCGTTTCAAAAGAATGTTCCGTTCAATTCATTAATACAGTTTATAAGAACCAATGGCACACACTAACGAGTAAGTCATTGGTTCTTTTTTATCAGAATTGATATAAATACAATTTACGATAGTGACATAGAAATGAGCACAAAATATTTTTACTTAAAATGTCTGAATGATTTGGAATTAAAAACATGCTATGATTATTAAATTGACATTAAAAGGGTAGAAACTGTTTAAAAATATAGAAATAGTTAGCCGATTTCCGATAAATTATATTTTATTTGTGGTTTAGATTGATTTATAAATTCTTTTCAAAACTTACAAATTCACAGAACATGGCATCACAATCATTAATTGACGAACTCGATAAGAAAATATTGGCTTTAGTTGCTAAAAATGCTCGAATTCCTTATCTGGAAGTAGCTCGTGAATGCAATGTTTCTGGAGCAGCTATTCATCAGCGTATTCAACGACTTATAAAGTTAGGAGTAATCATAGGGTCGGAATTTATTATAAATCCGAAATCAATAGGGTTGTTGACTTGTGCTTACATGGGAATATATTTGCAAAAGGCTGCGTTATATAATGAAGTATTGAAACAAATTGAACAAATACCTGAGATTGTTGAATGTCATTATACTACAGGTGAATATTCATTGTTTATTAAAGTAGTTACCCGCGATAACGAACATTTAAAAGACATTTTATCGGATAAACTGCAAAAAATTGAAGGAATTGAGCGTACTGAAACTTTCATATCATTGGAAGAAAATTTTAAAAGGCAATTTCATGTAGTGTAAATTGAATGACAATATTTGAGACCGGTTTTTTAGCCGGTTTTTTTATGCAACTTGTTTTAAAAGATGTATAAAAAAGAAATGGGTTGAATTTGATTTACTTATTTTTACTGAATAATTTAAAGAAACATAATAATCATAATAAAAACACAATACGCATGAAAAGAGACGAAAAGGTATTTGATATAATTGAAAAAGAATATCAACGCCAAAAGAACGGCATAGAACTAATTGCATCCGAAAATTTTGTAAGTGAACAGGTTATGCAAGCCATGGGTTCCTGTATGACCAATAAATATGCCGAAGGATATCCTGGCAACAGGTACTATGGGGGTTGTAAATTTGTTGATGAAACAGAACAATTGGCTATTGATAGGATAAAGCAAATTTATGGTGCAGAATATGCAAATGTTCAGCCTCACTCTGGTGCTCAGGCTAACATGGCTGTTTTTATGACTCTTTTGCAACCAGGTGATACTTTTTTAGGTCTGGATCTTTCTCATGGAGGTCACCTTTCGCATGGTTCTCCGGTAAACTCATCAGGAATTTTTTATCGTGCCGTGTCATACCAGGTAAAAGAAAGCGACGGTTTGGTTGATTACGATATGATGGAAAGGGTTGCCATGCAAGAAAAGCCTAAGCTTTTGGTTGGTGGGGCATCGGCTTATTCAAGAGAATGGGATTACCAAAGAATGCGCAATATTGCTGATAAAGTTGGGGCACTTTTTATGATTGATATGGCGCATCCTGCCGGGTTAATTGCTGCCGGATTATTAGATAACCCTGTAAAATATGCTCACATTGTAACTTCAACCACACATAAAACCTTACGAGGACCAAGAGGTGGAATTATTTTAATGGGTAAAGATTTTGAGAATCCTTGGGGACTAAAAACTCCCAAAGGTGAAACCAAAATGATGTCTGCTCTATTAAACTCCGCGGTATTTCCTGGTATTCAAGGGGGACCGTTGGAACATGTAATTGCGGCTAAAGCGGTAGCATTCGGAGAAGCATTGGATCCTTCCTATAAAGAATATCAAAAACAGGTTATAAAAAATGCTTCTACCATGGCTAATGAATTTACCAAAAGAGGGTACAAAGTTATTTCGGGTGGAACTGATAACCATTCGATGCTTATTGATTTACGGACCAAATTCCCAGATTTAACGGGTAAAAAAGCTGAAAACACGCTAGTTTTAGCTGATATTACTATTAATAAGAATATGGTTCCATTTGATAGCCGTTCTCCTTTTCAAACATCTGGGTTGAGAGTAGGAACCCCAGCAATTACAACTCGCGGATTAAAAGAGTCGGATATGGCTGTAATCGTGGAACTCATTGATAAAGTATTATCAAATGTTGATGATGAAAATGTGATAAAGGCGGTTTGCGCCGAAGTTAATAAAATGATGAGCCACCGACCCATCTTTGCTTGGTAGCTATTGCATTATTATATTTAAGAATAGAGTGCTATAACTAAAATCAAAGCTCATTTATTAAAGAAAAGAGTTAATTGAAAATTATTTCAGTTAACTCTTTTGCTATTATATAAAAACAAAAAAAGGAATTCAAATTTATATGAATGCAGAACGGTGCTATTCACGTATTTTATTTCTCCCGCTTTATTCATACCTGAGCACAGCGAAAGGTGTGAATGTGCTATGGGCATTG
>DYQV01000751.1 GCA_020719105.1 Rikenella microfusus | reverse complement strand
GAAGATATTTACCCTGTCGTTTTTATGGATGCTATCCACTATAAGGTTCGAGTCGATGGAAAGGTTACCTCTAAGGCCGCTTATACCTGTTTAGGAATCAATCTTCAGGGGGAAACGGAGGTACTTGGTATTTGGCTTTCAGAAAGTGAAGGGGCTCACTTCTGGCAAGCTGTTTTAACGGATTTAAAAGCCCGTGGGGTACAGGATATTCTTATTGCCTGTGTGGATGGTTTAAGGGGGTTCCCAGAGGCCATAAATAACATTTTTCCTAAAGCCATGGTCCAACTCTGCATTGTACACCAAATTAGAACAGCCCTTCGATATATGGCTTCAAAGCACCATAAGGTGTTTGTTAAAGATATGAAGGAAGTTTATCGCGCATCTAATTTAGAAAATGCCGAAGTTGCGTTAAAAAATTTAACTATAAAATGGGGTCCTCAATACCCTATGGCCGTGCAGGGGTGGAATGCCAATTGGAAGGAGTTGTCGACTTACTTTGCCTTCCCTATGGAGATCCGAAAAATGATTTATACCACAAACGCCGTGGAGGCTGTTCATAGGCAGTTTAGAAAGGTAACAAAAACAAAAGGGGCTTTTCCGACTGACGACTCACTAAAAAAAATACTCTATCTAGCAACAATCGATTTAAAGCGCGTATCCCGAGGTAAAAAATCAGGATGGCCGTTGATGCTTGGGCAGTTACAAATTGTATTTGAAGACAGGATCCCCAAAACTGCTTTATAAGCTTAACCTAGGGGGTACAAAAAATACAACCTCCTGTTGATTTTTCTAAACCAAAAAAAGAGTTCCTTGGCTATAGGACTTTGCAAGAGCTTTTGAAACTTTTTAGCGCTGATACTTTAAATCGACCCCTTGACCACGAAGGGAAAGGGGCCCCCAATTCTCAGGATGGATCATACATCTGGTAACAGTTATGGGGGCTGTAAAATAGTGAATAAAGGAGGTAACATTTATCAACCAAAAATAAAAAATTGATCTCTAACTAAAACTAGAATAGAAACTAGAACAGAAATATAAAAGTAAATTAACTCAACTCGTTTACACAAAATATTTTACATCCTC
>DYQV01000750.1 GCA_020719105.1 Rikenella microfusus | reverse complement strand
GATCAAAAGTAGTCCTATTAGTTTTTCTTGTAGGACTTCTTTATTTTTGGTCTTTTGAAACTATCACAAAAATTATAAACAAAATGAAAACAATCCATTGGGGAATATTAGGGGCCGGCCGTATTGCCGAAAAATTTGCCGCTGATTTTAGTGCCGTTGGTAACGGAAAAATAGTTGCTGTAGGATCACGGTCTTTAGACAATGCAAAGAAATTTGCTCAAAAATATAATATTGGAAAATGGCATGGAAGCTATCAGGACCTGGTTCAAAACCCGGAAGTAGATATCATTTACATTGCCACCCCACATAATTTCCATTTTGAACAGGTGGAACTGAGCCTAACTAATGGGAAGCATGTTTTGTGCGAAAAACCGGTAACAGTGAATGCCCTACAGTTGGAAAAACTGATGCACTTGGCAAAAGCAAAAAACCTTTTTTTTATGGAAGCCATGTGGACCCCATTCTTACCTGCCGTTCAAAAAGTTATGCAATGGTTAGGGGAAGGGCAAATAGGAACCGTAAAAATGATACATGCGGAATTTGGCTATGCTGGAAATGCGGACCCAAAAAACCGGTTGTACAATCCGGAACTGGCCGGGGGAGCTCTGCTCGATATAGGAATTTACCCACTTACTATGGCTGAAATGGTGGCTCAGTCAAAAATTGAAACCTTACAGGTTCAATCGGTGCTAAGTACCACCGGAATTGACGAAACCAACGTACTTCAAATTAAATACCAAAATGGGATTTTAGCCCAGTTGAGAAGCACATTTACTGCCCAACTAAAAAATGAAGCCATTATTTACGGCACCAAAGGAATGATTGTAATTTCCAGTTTTTGGATGAGCAAAAAGGCTCAAATAACCAACGATAATGGGGAAGAAATATTTATTGACGAAAGCACTACCCTGGGTTACAATCATGAAGCCCAACACGTGGTTGAAATGTTACAACTTGGTAAAACAGAAAGCGATATTATGCCTCTCTCCCGCTCTTTACAGATGATGCGGTTGATGGATGCTATTAGAAAGGAAATGAATTTAAAATATCCTTTTGAATAAAAAAACTAAATGGAAGAAATTATA
>DYQV01000228.1 GCA_020719105.1 Rikenella microfusus | reverse complement strand
GTTAACATTCTTTTTAAAGAGGGAGTTGGGATTGTTTCTGACTTTGACGGGAATTTCTCATACTCTCTGGAAAGTGGAGTTTATAATATAACTGTTTCTTATGTAGGTTATACAAAAGTTACTCAAAATGTAACCATTAACGGTCCAACTAAAATTAACTTTCAGTTGAATTCCATTGTATTAGATGAAGTGAAAGTTACTGCTGATGTTGCTATTGCACGAAAAACACCCATTGCATTTACCAATATTGAACCCAAACAACTGCAGGAAAATCTAGCCTCACAGGATATTCCCATGATACTAAATGCTACACCGGGAGTATATGCCACCCATGAAGGAGGAGGTGATGGAGATGCCCAAATTACCATTCGCGGCTTCAGTTCAAGAAACGTAGGAGTTCTATTGGATGGCGTTCCTGTAAACGACATGGAAACCGGACAGGTTTATTGGTCCAACTGGTTTGGGTTGGACGTAGCTACCCGATCCATTCAAGTGCAGCGGGGATTGGGAGCTTCAAAATTAGCGTTGCCTTCGGTTGGTGGAACCATTAATATCATAACCAAAGGGTATGAAAACAAAAAAGGGGGCGAATTGAAACAAGAAATTGGAGCCGATGGTTATTTAAGAACCACACTTGGATACAACACGGGTAAACTTAAAAATGACTGGGCTTTTTCCGTTGCAGGATCCTATAAAAGAGGAAATGGGTGGGTCGATCAGACTTGGACTGAAGGGTATTTCTATTATTTTAAAGCAGATAAGAAAATTAATAACCATTTGATATCATTTTCAGCTTTTGGAGCACCTCAATCACATGCGCAACGCTCCTATAAACTGCCCATAATGGTCTATGATTCTGCATACGCTGTTGAATTAGGAATGACAGCATCCGATATCGATTCACTTAAGTCAGCTTATGGATTACCCATCGATTTAGGCATGAAATTTAATCAACATTGGGGATATCTTGATAGAAACAACACAACAGATACAATAACTCCAGGTGGAAGCCCTTTTAATGAAAAAATCAATGAATATCATAAACCCCAGTTCACTTTAAAAGACTCTTGGAAAGTAAATGATCAATTATTTATTTCAAATATTCTTTACATGTCAATTGGACGAGGTGGTGGAATTACATCAAAATCAACTCCAGCAACCGAGCCCGATGGGCAAATGAGCTTTCAGGGAATCTATTTTAATAATGTCAATAAAGATCCTAATCCGCTCTATGATACGGTTGGGAGAATGTCAGGAGCCAGTTATCTGGTAGAAAGAAAAAATGAACACATGTGGTATGGTTTAGTCTCAACCGCCAATTATACAGCTAACAGTTTATTGAATATATCCGGTGGTATTGACTTAAGAATGTACAAAGGTACTCATTATGAGGAAATATATGATTTGGTAGGTGCTGACTATATTCAAAAGGATCAAAAAATATATGGACCGTACCCTCCCGATATTGATTATACACAGCCAGAACCTCTAAAATCTTATACCTTAAGAGTTGGTGATAAGGACTATTATTATAACGATGGTTTAGTGAACTGGGGTGGGATTTTCCTTTTAGGAGAACTTGATTTAGGGAAGATCAATGCATTTTTGAATTTAACTTCCTCCATTACTGGATATAAGCGCATTGACCATTTTTATGGAATAAATCCGGCTATTAAACAAGGAGAAACCGATTGGAAATATATCCCTGGATATACTATTAAAACAGGAGCAAATTATCTCCTGTCCGAACGAATCAATATATTTGGTAATTTTGGATATTTAAATAAAGCCCCCCGGTTTAATAATGTATATGACAGAAGCAACTTACTTTGGCAAAATATAGAACAGGAAGTAGTAATTGGCACTGAACTTGGTTCTGGTTATAAAAGTAGCCGATTTAGCTGCAATGTTAATGCATATTATACAATGTGGAAAAACAAACCTCTTGATTTCGGCATTAGCGTGCCTGATGCTAACGAGCCCACTCTCACTTACTCAGCAAATATAAAAGGATTAGATGCCTTACATAAAGGAATTGAACTCGATTTTATTTATAAATTAGCAAGAAAACTATCCTTTCAAGGGCTTATGTCATTGGGCAACTGGAAATGGAACAGTGCCGATACCGTTTATGTGTATAACGATGAAGGTATATTATATAGTAAAGAATATTTCAATGCAAAAGGTGTTCACGTTGGTAATGCCGCGCAAACTCAATTTTCGGGCGAAATTCGATATGAACCAATGGAGGATTTATACTTTAAAGCTGTTGGAACTTTTTTTGATCGGTATTATGCAGAGTTTGATCCATTTTCTCTTAAAGATGATTCTCCAGAAGACTCATGGCGGATTCCCAGCTATTTACTTCTTGATTTTCATACTGGTTATGGGTTTACAGTTTACCGTAATAGATTTCAAATTAGGGGTAGCATATTAAACCTTTTGGATAAAAAATATATTGCCACTGCACAAAACAATGACAAATATAATCGTCAACCTTTTAACACCAACGATGCCCGCTCAGCTTCTGTGTTTATGGGAATTGGTAGAAAATACAATATTTCGTTACAGTGGTACTTTTAAAAATTGTTTATAAAAAATCTTAACTTATTTTCAATGAAAAAATCAATACTTTTTTACCTGGCATTTTTAACTTTTAGTCAACTTTCAGCGCAAAATTCCATACTGGAAGCGCGTGGAATGGCTGCTGGAACGGTTGTTACCGTTAAAGGGTTAGTTACCAATGGCGCTGAATTGGGGGTTATCCGCTATTTTCAGGACAACACTGCCGGAATAGCAGCCTATGGTTCATCGGTTAATGCGGTAAACCGTGGCGATTCAGTTACCATTACCGGAACGCTAAAAATTTACAACCAGTTGCTTGAATTGGATCCATTGGCCAGCGTAGTAGTTAGGTCATCGGGAAATCCATTGCCAGACCCCATTATTTTAACTCCCTCCCAATTAAACGAGACCTATGAAGGAATGTTGGTGCAGGTGAACAAGGTTACATTTACAGATGCAGGTGGAATATTCGCGCAAAAAAAATATGCATTTACTTCCAATAATGAAACAGGGTATATTTATGTAAAAAATAGCCAGACCGATATCATTGGTCAGCCCATCCCTAATGGTCCGGTAAGTATTATAGCTTTATTATCGCAATTCGATTACAGCAGCCCTGCAGCCGGATATCAGATGTTACCCCGAACCATGAGTGACATTATTAGGACCAGCCCTATATACTTAACCAGTACGCTTGACAATCCTGTTTTTACCAAATCGGAACTTGAATTCAGTTGGACCACAAATCTTGTTGGTACTACTGAAATGTTCTATGGAAATTCCGCTGAATCAGTAAGAACAAACAAGATTACAGGAACTGGTGGAGCAACCCTTCACGATATTTCAATTTCCGGAGTTTCGGCAGGCCAAGTTACTTGGGTGCAAGCATTCTCAGTAAGTGGAACCGATACTGCCTATTCAGGAATTATGCCTTTCACAACCATTTCCAATTCAACAGGCGACATCAAGGTTTATTTTAATACAGCCGTTGACAATTCATACTCCAAAGGAACAAATGCCTTGTATGTAAGCACATTTATTGACGATACCTTAATAAATTATATCAACCGGGCAAAATATTCCATTGACCTGACTATGTACAATTTTAACAATCAAGGAATACGTAATGTGAGCAATGCCTTAATAGATGCCGCAAACAGAGGGCTAATAGTGCGGGTAATTGGTTGCGGAACCACGGCCAATAGTGGCATTGACGATCTTGCCGGAACCGCGGTTCATGTTTTAGTTGGCCCTTCAAGCAATCAAAGGTCAGGAATTATGCACAATAAATTTATTTTGTTTGATACCGAGTCAACGAATCCAAATGAACCCATTGTTTGGACCGGTTCCACCAATTTAACTGACGGTCAGGTTAATCTTGATGCCAATCAAGTGATTATCATACAAGACCAGAGCCTTGCCCGTGGGTATAAAATTGAGTTTGAAGAAATGTGGGGTTCAAGCGGAAGCACTCCCAATGGGACTAAAGCCCGTTTTGGGTCAAAAAAACAGAATAATACTCCTCACGAGTTTATGATTAATAACAAAAGGGTTGAATGCTATTTCAGTCCATCTGATGGAGTTAATTCGCGCATTATTCAAACTATTAATACAACGAATAATGATTTAAGCATAGCTACTATGCTCATTACAAGAACCGAAATGGCTGATGCCATTGCAGCCCGTAAGTTAGAAGGTGCTGAGGTTAATATTTTAACCAATGCTGAGGGAAATAATAATACAACGGTAAATGCAACCCTTTCTGCTGCCTTAGGCACTCATTATGCATTCGATGATGTCAGCAGCGGAATTATGCATCATAAATATATGATTGTTGATCAGAATGCCACAACTTCAGATCCTTTAGTATTCACTGGTTCACACAACTGGAGTGCTGCTGCCGATAACGAGAATGATGAGAATTCTATTATAGTTCACGATGCTACCATTGCCAATATTTATTATCAGAATTTTGTTAAACGTTTTGTTGAAAACAATGGGTTTCTAAAAATAAACAATCATTCCTATACCAACAATTTCATGCAGGTATTCCCAAATCCGGCAACCGACGGACAGCTTACCATACTGTGTTTTATGAATTCAGCAAGCAAAGGAACCTTGCAGTTATTGGATGTTACCGGAAAAGTAGTTTATGAACAATCCGTGACTTTGACAGCAGGCGAAAATATGATTAACAACACTTTTTCAGAACAATTACAGGGCATGTATATTCTTAGGTTAACAGTGCCTACGGCAGTTTGGAATAAAAAATTACTTTTTGAATAGCTGCTTTGTTAAAATTAATCTATCAAAAAAAGAGCCTTATAAAATTATATGGCTCTTTTTTTTATGATGATTTACTTATTTTT
>DYQV01000749.1 GCA_020719105.1 Rikenella microfusus | reverse complement strand
TTTTGAGAGGTGAGATTATGAGAAGTGAGATTTGAGACAAAAAAAAGAAACCGTTATTCGGTTTTCAAATACCGATACATGCGTTGGGTTACGTATAAAATCAATAGAACCCAACTTATGAATAGGACTATTCCTACGACCGTGCTATGGAATTTCAGTTGCCATACAAAAAGAAAAGGCAGAATGGAAATGATGGGTAAAAGGAGAAGTAAGATCCATTTTTGAAAGGTTAGAACCCGTTTCTGACCAAATTCTTTGGGCCAGAATCCACCTGGGTTCACCGTTTGGGCAAACTTGTGCAGGTGTTCTTTGTCGTCGGGGTGGGTTAAAAATGTAACCAACAGCCAACTAAGGCTTACCAATAGCGTTAAAACCACCAGTTTAAACGGATAATACGACAGGTTAAAATAAATCAGGCTTTGATCCACCAAGCTATGAATTGAGGATTGGTGGGTATATCCCCAATCGAAAAACAGAGCAAATACCAAACTGGTGACCATGGCCGTAAGCTGCGACCAGGCATTGATGCGCCACCAGAACCATCGAAGTATAAAAACAGGGCCCACACCGGCACCCAAAGCAAATACAAATTTTTGAAAGGTTAGCAAATGGGTATTGAAGTAGGCAATGAATAGTCCTGAAAAAGCAATAAAAAGCATGATAGCATAAGAGATTGCGGAATACTGCGATTCTGTAGTTTTTTTAGGGAAATAGGTTTTAATTAAATCGACGACTATAAATGATGCTCCCCAATTTATGAATGCTTCCAGAAAGGAAATGAGTCCAATAAAAAAGGCAATAAAAACCAGTTGGCTCATAGCGGATGGTAATGCTTGTTTATAAAGCTGAATAATAACGGCTTCGTAATCTTTAACTCCATTGATTAACGGAATCTGTTCCGGCAATTGGCGGGTAAAAATAATCCCGGCATCGAGCACAATGGAATGAAAAACAAAAAGAATGGCAAATAAAATCATGGGAACAAAAGCAACCTTAAAAGCATCGAAACGGCTTTTTGTGTTCATAAAGCGCTGCGCTTCAGGACCACCCCCGTCCAACACACTAATTGACCACCATTGGATAAAAAAG
>DYQV01000227.1 GCA_020719105.1 Rikenella microfusus | reverse complement strand
AAAATCAATTAAAGTTGATTTTACTAGTTTTTTTGTGAAAATTCGTGTAATTCGTTGACTGTTTTTGTTGTTATTTCTAAATGCGGTTGCCCTGAAATACTTGCAATTTTAATGAACAAAAAAGCCTCAATTAATGAGGCTTGAAGAGAATAAGTAATTTTAAATGGTTAGGCTACCATAACAAATAGGTTTATTCCCAAGGATAATAATTGCGGGTAATGCAAAACTCGCCATTTATTTCATTGGATAAGTCCATAGTTGCCAATAATACCTCGCCGTCGCCAATATAAGGTTCAATTACCTTTATAATCCAAGCTTTCTTTTCCAAATTTCCGATAGTGAAATTTAAATCGAAAACACAGAGGCAGTCACAATCCCCGTTTGTTTCAGCTTCCGATAGGATAATAGTATCGCCAATAAAGCTAAAATCAACGGTAATGCTATCGGGACAACAATTAAATGCAGCGTTTTTATGGGTTAAGGTCAGCATTTTTGCATCGGCCTGATAGGAATAGGTAATACAATCCTGGCTTTTATCTTCACCAGTTGAACCCGATTTTTTGTTTTTGCATTCAGAATGCGAAACATAGTTGGGTTCAGGGGAACCGGTTTGTGTGGGTTCTTGTTTGTCATCGCAGCTTGTGCCTATGAGTAAAACCAACATAAAGCTTAATAACAAAAAATTTGTTTTCATGGCTCTAAAATTTTGGTGATTTATCTAAATTCTTAATCTACAAAACCTACAATATATCACTAGCCAACTCAGCCAAAGTACTCCGTTCGCCTTTTACTAAGTTTACATGTGCGAATAACTCCTGA
Organism: Rikenella microfusus; assembly: GCA_020719105.1. GTDB lineage: Bacteria > Bacteroidota > Bacteroidia > Bacteroidales > SZUA-534 > GWE2-40-63. Next base: position 4,130 of record DYQV01000227.1, on the reverse strand, counting down.
CCTTTCATACGGTCAGTCATGTAGCTCAAACCGTTGGATGTGGTATCCAGATAAGGGGAATCAATTTGATGGATATCGCCGGTAAAAACAATTTTGGTTCCTTCGCCGGCACGGGTTATTATGGTTTTAATTTCGTGTGGGGTCAGGTTTTGTGCCTCATCCACAATAAAAAAAACATTTGATATACTCCGTCCACGGATGTAGGCTAACGGCGTTATCAGCAGTTTTTCATCTTTGAGCATTTCTTCAATGCGCATCACCTCTTTGCTGCTGGCATTGAATTGATGCTTTATAACTCCCAAATTATCGAATAAAGGCAACATATAAGGACCAATTTTCTCGTTAACATCACCCGGCAAGAAACCCAAGTCCCGGTTTGCCAAGGCAACAATGGGGCGGGCCAGAAAAATGGTATCGTACATGTGTTGTTGTTGCAAAGCGGCCGCTAATGCTAATAAGGTCTTGCCTGTTCCAGCTTTTCCGGTGAGCGAAATAAGCGATATTTCAGGGCGCATTAGGGCATCTAGTGAAAAGGCCTGTTCCGCATTGCGCGGCTCAATGCCATATATTCGCTTCTTTTCAACCCGGTTTACCATTTTTAAGTTTGGATCGTAATGGGCAAGCGCACTTTTTCCATTTGCTTTCAGAATAACATATTCATGTGGAGCTAGTCTTCTTTTTAACTTGAATTCCGCTTCAGGTAATCCTTCAAATTCCTGATAAAATCGGTTAATAGTCTCTACTTCTAAATTTTCAAAGGTTTCAATCCCTTTATGTATTTGTTCAATATTTTGTACTTTGTCAGTGGTATAATCTTCAGCCATTATGCCCAGAGATTTGGCTTTTACCCTCAGATTGATATCTTTAGTAACTAGAATAACTTTACGTTTGGTGTATTTATTTTTATAAAATTCGGCAATGGCCAAAATCCGGTGATCGGCTGTTTGCTCTATAAATGATTCCTGAATTTCTTTTGAAAAAGGTTTCCCAGTTTCAAGAATTAATTTTCCTCTTCCTTTTCCTAATTCAATGCCATCCACCAAAAAGTCAGATCCAATCAACTCATCCAACTCACGGGTAAATTCACGTGCATTGAAATTAATCTGGTCGTTTCCTTTTTTAAATCGGTCTAGCTCTTCGAGAACGATGATGGGAATAACAATATCATTATCCTGAAAATGATAAATACAACTATAATCGTGAAGCAAAACGTTAGTATCGAGCACAAATAATTTGGAAATTGGTTTTTTCATACAGTAGGTTTTATAATTGAATTATTCAAAACGAAAGGTAGTAAAAAACACAAGTTCATTCTGAAACCTAAGATTATATTTTTATCAATTTTTAAATGCATCCGTGAAAAGATTTCCATTTTATTACATTTGTTTAAATGTTAATTGTTATGAACTATCAAGAGGCTTTGGATTTTTTATTTTCTCGACTACCCATGTATCAACGCGATGGTAAAGTTGCCTATAAAGCTAATTTAGACAATACCTTGGCTTTAGATGCCTATTTTAATGAGCCTCACAAAAAATTTAAAACCATTCATGTGGCCGGAACTAATGGTAAAGGATCGGTTTCACACATGCTGGCATCGGTGTTGCAGGAGGCTGGTTTAAAAACTGGACTTTATACGTCACCCCACCTTATTGATTTTAGGGAGCGAATAAAAATCAATGGACAACAAATTCCAGAGGATGAAGTAGTTGAGTTTGTAAACGCACATCAGCAAATTATTTTGGATTTAAAACCTTCCTTTTTTGAATTGACGGTGGCAATGGCGTTCAATTATTTTGACAGCCAAAAGGTTGATGTTGCTGTAATTGAAGTAGGCATGGGCGGACGTCTTGATTCTACGAATATTATTACTCCATTAGTTTCTATAATTACCAATATTGGGTTTGATCATACGCAGTTTTTAGGGGAAACCTTGCCCTTGATTGCTGCTGAAAAAGCGGGTATTATTAAGCGTGGAATACCAGTTATTATTGGGGAGCAACACCAGGAGACAAGACCTGTTTTTGAAGCGATAGCTAAAGAAAATGAATCGCCCATTTGTTTTGCTGAAAAGCGGTTTACTCTATTACGGAGCAGTATCAAAGATGGGTATCAGCACGTTTCCGTGAAAAATGAACAAAGTGGGACCACTCTTGAAGTTGAACTTGATTTATTAGGTTTTTATCAAAAGAAAAATAGTGTAACTGTAATGGCTGCTATGCAGCTTTTAATTCCATCTTTTGGAATTCCCAAAAGTGACGTAGTGTCTGGACTTTCAAAGGTAATTATCAATACCGGACTTCAAGGGCGTTGGCAAATTGTGAATGAAAAACCTCGCGTGATTTGCGATACCGGTCATAATTTGGAGGGAATTACTTTAGTTTTAGAACAACTTAAAAAGGAGTCTTTTGAAAAGCTTCATTTTATTTTTGGGATGGTAAATGATAAAGATCCGGAAAAAATATTGAGTATTTTACCAAAAAATGCCATTTATTATTTTACTCGGGCATCTATTCCCCGAGCACTAAATGAGCAGGAATTGTTTGAAAAGGCTACTCAAAAGGGCTTATCCGGAACCAGTTATCAATATGTTCAGGATGCCTACCATGCAGCGGTTGAAAAGGCTACTGCTAACGATTTAATATTTGTGGGAGGAAGTACTTTTGTGGTGGCCGATTTTTTGAAAATAATCCCTACTTCGGATATTTAACTCTGATTTAAACTTAATGGTATCACCATTGTTGTTTATATTAAAATAAATATCATATCAATGAGTTGTACCAATTGTCCTGCAAAAGAACTTCTAAATAAATCAAATTCAGTAACTGAGTTATCAGGCGATGTTTGTGGAAAGCTCGACAGCTATGATTGGCTTAGCGATTTACCGGGAAGCCCTGGTGATGATTTAGTGGTAGAAGTGCGTTTTAAAAATACCCGTAAAGAGTTTTTTTTGAATAAAAACCATTTTCAGCTTAAACGGGGCGATTATATTGCGGTATCTTCAACACAAGGCCACGATGTGGGTCAGGTTACCCTCACCGGCAAAATGGCGTTGCTCCAAATGAACCGGAAAAACCCAAAAGCAGCTCCTGAAAAAGTAATTTACCGTAAGGCAACAGTAGCCGATATCGAAAACTGGAATAAATTTAAGCTGTGCGAAAAGCCCGTTATGATTCAAGCCCGGCAGTTGGTTGAAAAAATGGGGCTCGATATGAAAATCAGCGATGTAGAGTTTCAGGCCGATGGCACCAAAGCTACCTTTTATTACATTGCCAATGGAAGGGTTGATTTTAGGGAGTTAATCAAGCAATATGCCAAAAAATTCAATATAAAAATTGATATGCGCCAGATTGGTGCCCGTCAAGAAGCTGCCATGGTTGGAGGAATTGGATCGTGCGGTAATGAATTGTGTTGTTCCTCATGGCGTTCAAATCTAGAATCAGTTTCATCAAATGCTGCTAAAGTTCAGGAACTTCCGCAAAACATTCAAAAGCTTACCGGACAATGTGGAAAGCTAAAATGCTGCCTGATGTATGAATTGGATTCTTATATAGAAGCTCAAAAAGATTTTCCAGATATGCTTTTGGAACTGGAAACTGAAATGGGAATTGCCTACCCAAAGAAAAAGGAAGTTCTTAAAAAGGTTATCTGGTATGGCATGTCGGCAACCAGCAATACTAAAATATTTCCTCTTACGCTGGATAAAGTAAAAGAGGTAATCATGCTAAATAAGAAAGGTATTAAACCATCTGTCTTATCAGAAGAACAGGCAGTCTCGGAAGTAGAACCTCAATACGTGTCGTTTGAAAATGATTTGAATATGATGGACCGCTCCAAACAAAAGAGTAAGAAGAAATGGAATAAACCCGTGCGCCCTGTTAATTGAAAAATAGGCTCAAATTAGTTTTCGGACATTTCAATTTTTACTTTTTGGGAGGGCAGGTGCTTGTGCCAAATAAAGCATAAATTGGACAAATACTTACCAAACTGGTTATAACAAATACCAAAGCAACAATTATTAAAATAATTCCCAAAACTCCAGTAACCATTCCCTGGAAGTAAGCAATTACCATAAGTAATGCAACCAATAGCCTTACAATTCTATCAACTCCACCCATATTCTTTTTCAT
>DYQV01000226.1 GCA_020719105.1 Rikenella microfusus | reverse complement strand
TTCTTTGGTACGTTCCTTAAGGTGATGAATAATCTCTTTAAAATCCTCTGTAGTTGGGTCAAAATAACCCTGATCGATGGCATCAATAGTTTGCAAAATACCCGACAGTGGTGAGCGAATATCGTGGGCAATAATAGAATACAATTTATCGCGCTGACGGTTCATTTTCAATATTTCGTTGCGCGACTCAAACAATTCGAGATGCGTTCGAACACGAACGGACAATTCCTCACTTCTAAATGGTTTAGTGATATAATCTACACCGCCCTTTTCGAACCCCTTTACCAAATCCTCAGTCAATGTATTGGCTGTTAAGAATATAATTGGAATTTCAATCCATTTTTCATTTTTCTTTATTTCCTCGCAAACTTCATAACCATCCATGACGGGCATGCTTATATCGAGCAAAATTAGCGACGGGATTTCCTTTTCGACTTGAGCTATGCCTTCCATACCGCTTTCGGCTGTACGTGTTTGATATCCAAAACCTTCAAGAATTTTTGAAGTCAGCAAGAGGTTCATCGGATTATCATCAATAATCAAAATGATTTTATCATTATTTTCTTTCATTTTTGGTAATTTGTTAATGTGTTGATTGGTAAATTAATCCCAAACTTTATAAACTTTATGAACTTTACAAACCTAAAATACGCTCAATAGTTTCTTTTAATTTTGCCGATTCAATTGGTTTTGTTAAAAATTCGTCCATGCCCGAATTTAAACACTTTTCGCGTTCTTCTGTAAGCGCACCCGCCGTTAATCCAACAACAGCTGTGTGTCTATTGGTTGTTTTTTCGAATCTACGAATGGCTTTTGTAGCTTCATTACCATCCATTTCCGGCATTTGCACATCCATAAATACAATATCAAAGTCATTGGCAATAGCATGTTCCATAGCAATTTTGCCGTTTACAGCCTCCGTTATTTCAATATTGGGAACTATTTTTAAAATCATTGCTTTTGCCAACATCATGTTGAACATATCGTCGTCGGCAATTAAAATTTTTGCCTTTCTTTCCATATCTTTTTGTTGTTTCGTTTCTTCTTTCGCTTCTTCTTTCACTTCAGCTTGGGGTTGTTCAATATTTATTGCCGATAAGTACCTAAACACCTCATCGTATCGTAAAGGCTTCTCAATCAAATATTTAATTCCAACCTGCTCGCATTCGTTGTGGAAAACATAATCGTCGGTAGCTGCATGCAGCAGTAAAAAGTTCTGTGAATCGACAGTGATATTCAACTTTTTGCAAATCAACCGAATAGATTGAAGTCCATTGCTATCGTGAATAAAATTATCTACAATTATTAAATCGAAAGGCGCTGTCATTTGCAAAATAAATACAGCCTCCGAAGCGCTTTCGCAAATCACCGTTTCGATACCCCAGTTGGTAAGCATTTTCTGAATGCTAATGCGACTGTTCATGTTGTCGTCGATAACCAAAACACGATGTATATTTTCAATCTTCTCGCTAAATAACGAGCTATCAGAATCGTACATAGCATCGACACTGAAATAAAACACCGAACCTTCTCCTACTTTACTTTCGAGCTGAATGGTACTACCCATTTTATTCGCCAGTTTTTCGGAAATACTGAGTCCCAAACCGGTACCTCCAAAACGACGGGTTGTCGAAGTATCGGCTTGCGAAAATGCTTTGAAAAGTTTTAATTTTTGAGTATCGTTAATTCCTATACCCGTATCGCGAACAGTGAAAGTATATGTTCCTTTCTCAAAATCCAACTCACTGAAATTTACTTTTAATTCAATTTCGCCTCTGTTGGTAAACTTCACAGCATTGCCCAATAGATTAATTAATATCTGCAACACACGAATGGGGTCGATATAGGCAAAACGGGGCAGGTAATCGTGGATGTTCAGTAAAATTTCCAAATTCTTTTTCTCGGCGCTATGCTTAATAATATCGATGCTGTGCTCGATAAGCTCTATCATATCGCATTTTACAATTTCCAAATCAAGCTTTCCGGCTTCAATTTTCGAAAAATCGAGAATGTCATTTATCACGTTAAGCAACGATTTGGCGCTCGAATTAATGGCTGAAGCATACTGCAACTGTACATCGTTAATGTCAGTCTGCATGAGTAATTCCGAAAAACCAATCACACCGTTGAGTGGCGTACGAAGTTCGTGACTCATATTTGCCAAAAATTCGGATTTCGCCGTGTTTGCCTTTAGTGCATTATCTTTCTCAAATTTAAGTGTTTGCTCCAAATTAAATCGCTGTATCAGGCTCGCATAAATTTGTCCAAAAACTTTAAGCAAATCATTTTCTTTCGATGTGTAACTATGCTGTTTTACAATTGATTCGAAACAAATAAAACCAGCACACTCGTTTCCAATAAAAAATGGTACTGAAATTAAACTTTTTACTCCTATTAATTTAAGTATTTTTGCACTTTCGCCGTAGTAAACTGACAAATCAGGAATATAAAAATTTTTGCCCGATTTATGACTCTCAACCCAGGATGTAATTTCCGTAAATGAAATTTTAAGCGACTCACTCTTTATTGATTTTATACTGTTATTAAGCCATTCATATTTTGCGCTACAAGTATCTTCTGCCCAATTGTACTTAAAAATCACGGCACGATCAGCTTCAATAAATTCACTAATTTCCTGTAACGATTTGATAATGTTTTGTTCAAACTCACTTGTATTTACATTAATATTGCGTAACGAAAGGTTCACCAACAAATCCTGCAATCTGGACATTCTGATTATTTCATCGTGTGTTTTTTTGGACTCGGTAATATCTTCTTTTACAGCAATATAATTTGTAATACTTCCACTATTATCAAAAACAGGCGAAATTACTGCCGATTCCCAAAAAAGTTCTCCGTCTTTTTTCTTATTACAAAATTCTCCGCGCCATTCTTTACCAGCAGTTATAGTTTCCCACAAAGTTTTAAATGTTTCGGGAGGTGTTTTTTCCGATTTTAACACGCGAGGATTTAACCCAATAGCTTCGCTTGCACTATAACCTGTTAGTATTGAGAATTGTGGATTTACATATTCAATTATTCCTGCTGTATCAGATATCACTATGGTGGCAGTACTTTGCTCAATAGCTTTTAGTAGTTTTCGATTTTGAACTTTAAGTTTTTCAATACTAAAATCCTGATCTGAAATAGTATATTCGGTAGATTTCATTTTCGATTATTAATTATTATCATCAGTTTGTAACTATAAATTTATGCGAAAAAACAGATGTGTTTCGTTCAATTGAAAATATGTAAATCCCTTTTTTAAGTAATCCTTTTATGTTTACCATAAAAAATCGGGGTTCGTTAATTTTTTTACTGAATACTTTTCCCCCTGCACTGTTAAAAATCATAAAATACCGTAATAGTTCACTCGACTTGTTTTCAACCATTATTACACCAGTTTCAGTGTTCTGAAAAAAATCAAAATCTTCTTTTTTAACCGTATACGGAAAACTATTCAACTCGTATTCGAAAGCGCCTATACTTGGAGTTGTACTCCTGAAACGATTGAAAAAATCGACATTTATGCTATATTTCTGAACATCGATACCTTTGTTGGCCAGTGGAAAATTTTTCATGCAATTATAAACCGACTCAATGCTATCGGCACACAAATCCGATTGAACATAACCGGCGAAAAAATTATTCTGTATTTGCAAATCAACACCTGGCTTGTAATAAATATAGCGATAATCGTTGGGTTCGTACACATAACTCGAACCGGGGTTAACTATAAGATTATTAGCCACTATATTTTTCGAACTTACAGTGGAGAAAAACCGGATTCCATCCGATTTTGGCGAAAGAATGGTATTATTCAAAATGTAATGACTTGTATTGGGCAATGTTCCTCGGTCGTCGACAAAAATTCCGTGAATGCGCATTTCGGCATCGTCGGCAAAAAAGTCCTTTCCGGCATTTACTATTACATTGTTGTAAATATAGCTATCGGCAAACCCCAACATCATAATTCCTGTGCCTGAGCCACTCAAAATTGAATTGTTGTAGCAACGCAGTTTTGTCCCTGCACCTATCTGAATACCTGAATGTTGCGATGGTTCATTGCCGGTACCGTAGTTCGAAATTTGGTTATTATACACTTCGCAACTGTCAATAGCACAACACACCTGCAATGCGTCGTAACCAATATTTTTCAGAATATTGTTATATACTCTGAGTCCGATAATTTCGTGCGGATAAACAACTTTGTTTTCACCGTTGCACTCAATAGTATAGCCGTTGTAAAACGAATGCCCGATATACATACCTTCGCCAAAGGTATCGTGAATATAATTATCACGAATCACTGTATTTCGCTGTACAAAATTGCCCCGGTTGGACATCAAATCGCAGGTGGGGTGCGTAAAAGCCGAAATACCTGCAAAACCGGTATTCGAAATTTCAATGTGATCTACCTCATAGTTCGTGCATTTGGTGTCGAGACTAAGCCCATTTGCTCCCTTGCCGGTTTTAAGTATGCGAATACCATATTCCTGTCTGTTTTGAACACTTCCGGTAAGGCGAAAGTATGAACTTCCCGAAATCCAGAATCCATAATGAAAAGTGGTATTTTCGATAATGGCATCGCCACCAATATTTGTAATAATCACATAATTCAATGAATCGCCTTCCACATTGCTTATTTTAAGCGACCGACGCTTGCCTGCCTCCACATACAAAGTGTCGCCCGGCAATACCCCTTGTGCTTTGGCATCGAAACTCGTAAGTTCCACGCCAATTACGTAGTTCTTATTTATCCCAACAGCACTCAAAGCCATATTAACAAGTAAAACACCTATTAACAGCAACTTAGCTTTATTTTTAGCAAACAATGTAATCATGTAATTTCTGATAAATTCTAATTTTAAACCAACAATGTTGAAACAACTTTCCACTCTTGTTTTAACAATTTGTTCAACTGTTGCACCTCTTTTATATCTTCCGATTT
>DYQV01000748.1 GCA_020719105.1 Rikenella microfusus | reverse complement strand
ACGAATTACACGAATTTTCACAAAAAAACTATTAAAATCAACGTTAATTGATTTTGAATTAGTGCTCATTCGTGTAATTCGTGGATAAAGTATTTTGTTTTATAAACGAATGTTTTACATGGGGTTGCCCTGGGTCTTCCATCTTCTAACTTTCTATTTCCAATTGCTTTACCTAATATTACGGTGCATGTTATGTTGCCATTTCATTGCAACTTATTTGGATGCACCGCTTTCTTCGTTTATCTATTATCTCGGGGCGTTCCGCTAAAGCGAGACAAGTGCCCCGAGCTTTGTTCTTTCGCCCTTTCAGGGCTTTTTTAATTTCTAATATCTATCTTTTAACTTCCAACTTCCGACTTCGGACTCCCTACTTCCTACTTTAATTACTCTAATTACTCTAACATACTTCTAACTAATTATCTTCCCATCCTGCATGGTTACGGTGCGGTCGCTCATTTTGGCCAAGGCTAAATCGTGGGTTACAATTACAAAAGTTTGATTAAATTTTTCACGTAAGGTGAAGAACAATTGGTGCAATTCTTCTTTGTTCTGGGTGTCGAGGTTTCCAGAAGGCTCATCGGCCAATATAACTTCCGGGTTGTTAATTAAAGCTCGGGCCACTGCTATACGTTGTTGCTCACCTCCCGAAAGTTCTTTGGGTTTATGGTTTAGTCGGTGTCCAAGGTTTAAAAAATCAAGAATATTTTTTGCTTTTTCTTCGCATACCTTTCTGCTTTGTTGTGCAATAAGGGCAGGTATCATCACATTTTCCATTGCGGTAAATTCGGGCAACAGTTGATGGTTTTGGAAAACGAACCCTAAGTTCCGGTTCCGGAATTTCGAAAGGGGTTTTTCCTTCAACTTGCTCACATCGGTTCCATTAATAGTAACCGTACCTGAATCGGAATTAAGCAACGTGCCAATAATTTGCAGCAAAGTGGTTTTACCGGCACCACTTTTGCCAACTATCGACACTATTTCGGCTTTTCCTATCTCTAAATCAATTCCTTTTAATACTTCAACCGTGCCGTATTTTTTATGGATATTATCAATTTTAATCATTGGTTTTTTTTATATGGTAGCAAAGATAA
>DYQV01000747.1 GCA_020719105.1 Rikenella microfusus | reverse complement strand
GAGTTAAATCAAATTGCGGCACTTGATGTCCAATTAAAGGCTATCAAAACCGTTTGCCGAATGAAGGGGAGGGCGGAGAAAAAAAGATATTACATTATCACGTTCATTCCTGACATTTCCGTACCTAAAAAACACGAGGAAGTAGTACTTTTGTCAGAAGATAATTTTCAGGGAATAATGGAAACAATAAAAAAATATTTAGATGACAGTCCAAGAATATATCAGAAGTCGCAATTTGTCGATTTCGTGCTATAATAGAATAGATGCAAGTTTGTATGAGCAAGCACTATTTGCCTTCAAATATAGGTACATTCTAAGGGCAAACCCATCCCTCCCGACAAAAAAATGGCAGGAGTTTGACGCTCTTATATATACGGCAGGCACAAGGTGGCGCACAATTAACCATATAATCGAAGAGGCGATTAAACTATTATGAGCGAAGCAAGGATTAGGCGAAGCTTCAATGCGGCATACCGCACGGACAAAAAGCTAAAACCATGCTCCGAGAGGTCGGCAAAGGATTTAGAAACATATCGCAATCAGTTATATTGCGCAAAATTGTTAAAGATAGTCGGGAACTCCCCCATGAAAAAAAAATATATATGTGCGGCACTTGATATTACTGTATCCCAATTCGAAAGATACAAAAAAGGGGTTGGAACATATCCGCCTGACAAGCAAGACCAATTAGAGAGGTTTGTAGCAGGGTTTATAAATTATAATCTTAAAAAAACATAATTAATTTCGGATAATAAAATGTATTACATATCTTTGTACTATTAATTTAAAAAATAAAAGAAAATGAGAAGACAAATTTTAGAAAAAATCGAGGCTGAAAAAATCAGCTATGATAAAATTGCGGCACTGACAGGGTTGCACCGCAATACGGTTAGGAATTATATCCTTGCGTTATCTACTCCGCTGGTTACTACGGAGGGCAGAATAGCTAAAGCTCTTGGACTATGGTAGTAGATTTTATGTTTTGGGCACTCGGGGCGATAGCCTTAATAGTAGCCGCTGCAAGCTGTCGGGCAGGCGCAAAAGCTGACAGAGAAATGGAAAAATTATTAAAAAATGGAAAAAATGGAAAAA
>DYQV01000225.1 GCA_020719105.1 Rikenella microfusus | reverse complement strand
TTAATTTTGTGACTCTTTTTTTTTGAAAGTGGAACAATAGGTTACTTATTTGCGGCAAATTGCCTTTGCCTTTTGGAATATTTAATTCTCAGGCAGTTGTTATAAACTAATAAATAGCATAACTAATGAACAATCAATTAATTATGTAGATATTTTCAATATAATTTTAATTGTCTTTTGTTACCACTATGGAACGATTGCCTATAGGAGGAAGAATAGTTAGATAAAATTTCAATTAGATGGCTGAAACAGGACATTTTTTTTACAGTTTCTGTCACTTTCCGGCAGAAGCTTCAATAATATGAGATAACATAGCAGCAGATGAACGTAACCAAACAGGTGCATTATTTATGGCTTCGGTTAATGTTACAGGTTTCCGTATAATTGGAATTACTGAGGTAATACCTAGCTTTTGTATTTCAATAATGGAATCGGGAGCTGAACCGACAAAAACATAAACTGGCTTTTTGTATGTTAATCCTAATTTTCCAACTCCAATAGGCGTTTTTCCATAAGCTGACTGACTATCAATAGTTCCTTCTGCGGTAATTAGAATATCAGCCGAAGCAATATAATTTTCAATCTGTATTAAGTGAGAGACTAATGTAAAACCGGAACTAAGTTTTGCTCCTAAAAAAACAGCTAATCCCGCTCCTAATCCACCCGCTGCGCCACCCCCAACAATTAAATCAACATTTACATTAAAATTCTGATCAATAATATTAGCGAAATGTTGCATGTTATTTTCCAGTTTTTGGAGCATTTCCGGGTTGGCTCCCTTTTGAGCTCCATACATCATGGTAGCACCCTCAATGCCACATAGTGCGTTGGTAACATCAGTTGCTACTTGAATTGAACTGTTTTTAAGTCGGGCATCCATTCCCGATAAATCAATGGTATGCAACTGACCAAGAACCCCACCACCTTCGCCCATTTCTGTTCCTAATTTATCATAAAACTTAATGCCCAATGCCTTTGCCAATCCCAAACCGGCATCATTAGTAGCGCTTCCGCCAATGCCAATAATTAGTTCAGCACATCCTAAATCTAACGCTTTTAAAATCAATTGACCGGTTCCAAAGCTCGAAGTAATCCAAGGGTTGCGTTCCGCAGGGTTCAACATTTCTAAACCACTGGCAGCGGCCATTTCAATAATCGCCGTTCTGCCATTATTTATTATTCCTATATAACTTTCAATTTCCCGAAGTAAGGGATCAAAAACCACTACCGGAACTTTATACCCTATAACCGAATGGAGAATTGCATTTACAAACCCTTCGCCCCCGTCGGATATTGGAATTACGGCTGTAGTCGAGTTTGGAAATGATTCAAGAATTCCTGCCTCAATGGCTGATCCTACCTCAATAGCAGAAAGACAATCTTTAAATGAACCGGGTACAATAAGATAGCGCACTATTTACTATTTTAATTTATCCTAATCAACGGTTATTCCATTGTCTGCTTCAACCATATTATAGTATTCTTGTAAAACATCGGGCAAAGAAGAAATAACCCGTTTCCATTCCTGCATCACAGAACCGTGATTTGGATTATTTAAGTAACTGATACCCGCCTGATAAACATTCTTTGATATTTGATCAACCAGTCGTTCTTCCTTATTCCGGTCAAACTCCAATCCATTCATAGTGGCATCGTTGCAATATTGTTCCACCATTTCCAAAGCAACCCGTTGATAGGTTGCTTTAATTGACCGGAACATCCCCTCACTAAAAATACACCCGTCAGAGGCAAGTTTTGCATATATGGTACGTGAAATATCAAAACTCATCTTGGATAGGCCTTTTTCCGGGTTGTCAAAAGATTCTGATTTGTGCTTGTGGTCATATTTATCGGCAATTTCAACTTGGCATATTCGGTTTATTGGTATATTTCTGACTACTTCGTTCAGTATTCCTATTTCTAACCCTAAATCGCTTTGGATGCGCAAGTTTTTAAGAACATCAGCTCTCATAGCCAGTTCCTCTGACAATATATATCGGAAGCATTGCAAATAATTAATATAGCTCACCGGGCCTACAAACTTTTTCAAAGTCTCTAGCAATGGCGATACCAAAAGTCTTACCATCCGGCCATTCATTTTCGAATCATCGGCTCTGAAATAAAATCCTTTCGAGAATTTATAGTTGAATGCTGGGTTACAAACCGGATACACCAAACGAGCTAAAAAATCGCGCTGATAGGTTACAATATCTGCAAAATGCATTGCAATTGCCTCTACTTTTCGGGATGCAATAACATATCCAAAACAGTTCCACAGATTTTTACCTTTTCCAGAGTTCCCGATATGAATGTTTTCTTCATTCAACCGAAATTCAAGGTGTTTCATTTTTGGGCCGTCGTTCCATAATACCCGATGATGTTGGGGCAAAACAGAAAATATCTCCAAAGCATGTTTAAACTCATGCTCATTTGCTCCATCCAAACCAATTACAACTTCACTTAAATAAGGTACATCTTTTAAAATAGATAACATATTAATAAAAGCCGGGCGTTGAATTTCAGTGTATAAACAAGGAATGATTAAGCCAATTGGACGCCGTTTATTAAACTCAATCAGCTCTTGTTCCAAATTCTCCAAGGAACGTTTTCTGAAATTATGCAAGGTGGTAACTTCAGAGTTTTGAAAAAAATCTCCCATAATTTCTATGTATTAGGTTATTCTTAAAAATATCATTAAAGTTACTAAAATCATACTATTTTTATTCGAAAATTAAAAAGGTTCAATAAATCATCTGTTGAACTCAAAAATGATTTAAAAATTCACCGAATAAATTGTTTTTTTTGTTGTTTTAATTGTGAGGTTAAATCTGTAATATATAGTATATGAATAAGATAAATTACTTTGTTGGAATTGCAATTCTTGGTGCATCGTGCCAAAACCTGTCGAATAATAAAACAAGTAATAGCGAAGGAGCTATGAATATATTCAATTCAACAGAACCAAATACTTATTACGCTATGTGGACAGTTACAGAACCGGTTATAGATGGATTGGTAACTGATAGCTGCTGGAGCTATGGGGTGTGGGACACATTAGACCAAATTTGGTTAGGGAGTAACTATTCAGTGACTGATTTTAAAGGAAGATACAAGATAAGTTGGGACGAAAAAAAGCTTTACCTTTTAATTGAAATAACTGACGATTCCTTGTCAAATAGTCGCGAACCCTTAGGGAATTATTGGGATGACGATTGCGTTGAAGCATTTATAGATGAAGACCACTCAGGCGGAATCCATCAATACAATTACAATGCATTTGCATATCATATCAGTCCTACCATGGATGCTGTTGACATAGGTCCCGATAAAAAAGCTCGTTTATACAATTCTCATGTGCAAGGATTCCTTACAAAAAATGGAACCCAATATTTGTGGGAATTAGCCATTTCCATTTATCCCGATACGTATTCCGATGAAAATAACGATAACCAACCCGTTATATTAGGTAAGAATAAAGAAATAGGCTTTAGCTTAGCATACTGTGATAACGATTCTTCACCTGCCCGTGAAAATTTTATTGGTTCGGTGAATTCCAAAGGTCATTTTAAAAACGACGGCTGGATTGATGCTTCTTGTTTTGGAGTGCTCATTCTTAAGGAGTAATTTATACCATTTGCATAATATACAACGTAAAATAAGCCCAAACTAAGTATCGCAGTGCTTTTCCCAACAACATACCTAAGGCAACCCTAAATGGACTAGTTTTGAGCAGTCCTAATGCTACTGCTAATACATCACCAACAAAAGGGAGCCAGCAAAATAATGCAATCCATTGTTCTTTCCCGGTTATGTATTTTTTGAAACGATCGGTTTTTTCATTGTTAATCCTTAAATAGCGGCTAATCCATTCCTCTTTACCCAGATATCCCAAATAAAATGAGGTAAGACCTCCCAACCAGTTCCCAACTGTAGCAAGCACCAGACTTATTGGAACAGAATAGCCTGCTACCATCATTCCAGATAGAATTGCCTCAGAACTGAAAGGAACTATGGTTGCTGCCAGAAAACTAGCAAAAAACAGAACCCAATAGCCTAATTGGAACATAGATTAACGCAATAGAACCCATGAATGAAAACTTTTAAGAATGGAAACTAATTTAGTATTTAATCAGCTTTTTTGATACTATGGATTTCCCATCGGTTTCGATACTCAAAAAGTACAAACCCGATTTCCAGTCATCAATTGGTATGTCGAAGGTACTGTCAGCATTTGCCAATGGTATGGTTTTTATTGATTTTCCCAGAATGTTTTTAATACTCAGCGTAACTAACTTTCCAGAATAGCTGAAATGAATGGTTACTTTTTCAGAAGCAGGATTTGGAAATAGATTGAAAACAGCATTGGTTAAACTTTCAGTATCATCAATGCCAACTCCTGTGAGATCATACATTACCATAATACTATCCTGATTAATAAAAACTCCATTTTGATTAGTTTCTGAAATAATAAAGTATTGATATATGGCCATGCCATCGGTAGAATCAGGAGTAAACGCAATAAGTTCCCATGGTACCGTGGTACTCACCTTTGAGTCCTTGTATATTGAATCTCCACCTGCTGTCATTTCTTCAACTTGTGATGCAGAGAATTCATTACAAAAAATTCCAATGCAAAGCATATCTGTTGCATCGGGAACAGCTTGCTTTACAATTCGCTTTAATCGTATTTTGTAACCATTAACGGTATCTATATTGGTTATGTTTCCTTCAAAGGTTAAATGCTCTATTCCATACTGATATACTATTGCAATGGTATCTGGCATATTGGTACCATCGGGATTCTGAAAAACAACTTTTCCTTGCGAAAAGGCAAAAGCACTGAAACATATAGCGGCTGAAAGCAATATTATTCTCTTCATACTAATTTTTTAAATTGGCTTCGAATATACTATAAGTTTAAAGAAACATGAAATAAAACAGAAAACATCATAAAAAAAAGCGTCCGGAAAGAC
>DYQV01000224.1 GCA_020719105.1 Rikenella microfusus | reverse complement strand
TCTATTTATTATTCAATTAACCGAACGGCTCCTTTGTCGGCCGAACTTACAAAATGAGCGTATTGTTTCAGTGCTTTTGATACGTTACGCACCCGGTTTGGGGTATATGCTTTGCTGCCTTTTGCCTCTTCGGCTAAGCGGCGTTTTTCCAGTTCATTGGCATCCACATCTAAATTGATGGTCCTATTTGGAATATCAATGGAGATTGTATCCCCATCTTGAACCAGGGCAATGGTTCCTCTGCTGGCCGCTTCGGGCGATGCATGTCCGATGGAAAGTCCGGAGGTTCCTCCCGAAAAACGACCATCAGTAATGAGTGCACAAGCTTTTCCCAATCCTTTTGATTTTAGATACGAAGTTGGATAAAGCATTTCCTGCATGCCGGGGCCACCTTTTGGGCCTTCATATCGAATTACTACCACTTCGCCGGGTTTTACTTCGTTCGATAGAATTCCTTTCACCGAGGCATCCTGGGAATCGTAAACCCTTGCAGGACCCGAGAATTTCCATACCGATTCATCTACTCCGGCAGTTTTCACGATGCACCCATTCACGGCTAAGTTCCCGAATAAAACGGCCAACCCGCCATCTTTAGAGTAGGCATTTTCCACACTTCGGATGCATCCATTTATACGGTCTAAATCCAAGGTTTTGAATTGGGAGTTGTGTGAGCCCATGGTAAGGTTTAGCCCGTTTTGAGCCGGAGCCGATGAATACAAGGTGTAGGCCTCTTTTGTATGGGTATCAAGGGTTAAATCGTAGTTGGCAATGGCTTGTTTCAACGTATTTCCATCAGCTCTTGAAACGCTGGTGTCAAGCAAACCTACTTTAGCCAATTCGCTTAAAATGGCCATAATGCCACCGGCACGGTTCACATCTTCAATATGGTAACTACCGTTTGGTGAAACCTTGCATAAATAAGGCACTTTGCGTGATAATTCATCCATCTCTTTCATAGTGAAATCCACATCTGCTTCGTGGGCTATTGCCAAAAGGTGCAACACCGTATTGGTTGAACCTCCCATGGCAATATCGAGGCTCATGGAATTGTTGAAAGCTGCTTTGGTAGCTATATTTCGGGGCAGAACCGAGGCATCACCATCGCGATAGTAGGCATAGGTGTTTTTAACTATCTGTTTGGCCGCCTGTTCGAACAGTTTAACCCGGTTCACATGGGTAGCTACAATGGTTCCGTTTCCGGGCAATGCCATTCCCAGTGCCTCGTTCAGGCAATTCATGGAGTTTGCGGTAAACATGCCGGAACAAGAGCCACAAGTAGGACAAGCATTTTCCTCAACTCCTTTCAACAGCTCAGGCGACGTATTTTCATCGGCTCCCAAAACAATGGCATCCACCAAATCGTATTTTTTGCCATTAAATACACCGGCTTCCATGGGTCCGCCCGAAACAAAAATAGCCGGAATATTTAACCGCATGGCTGCCATCAGCATGCCAGGGGTAATTTTGTCGCAATTGCTGATGCAAATCATGGCATCGGCCTGATGGGCATTGCACATGTATTCCACACTATCGGCAATAATTTCGCGCGAGGGAAGGGAGTAAAGCATGCCGTCGTGTCCCATAGCAATGCCGTCGTCAATGGCAATGGTGTTGAATTCAGGGGCAAAGCAACCTTCGGCTTCAATAATTTTTTTTACATCTTGGCCAATATCCTTTAAATGGACGTGACCGGGAACAAATTGCGTGAATGAGTTTACAATGGCAATTACGGGAGCTTTAAACTGATCCTCTTTCATCCCATTGGCCCTCCACAAGGCACGGGCTCCGGCCATTTTGGCTCCAATTTTGGTGGTATTGCTTCGTAATGGTATTTTATAGCTCATTTTATGATTTTATTGCTTGTTTAACTTTTTATTTAAAAAGGCTCTTCATCAAATGAAGAGCCTTTTCGGATAATTATTTTTCGCATAACTATAGCTCTCCTGTGTCGTTGCCGATTATGACAAGTACTAAAGAAGTGACTATATTGAGGTGTTTTTTCATTTTTATATTTTAATGGGACAAACGTAGGTTTTAATTTTTAAAAACCAAACGGTAAAATACAGATCGAATACAATCCCCACTAATTACTTTTAAATCGTAATTTAACCTTAGCGGTTTGATTATCAATTGTAAGTGCCATACGATCAATCCAACTCCCACATGATAAATTTGGAAAGAATTAATTAATTTGATATTTGGCTATTTACAGGAAATTAATTTTATAATATCAAAATATATTTTCAATTTTGAGGATAAAGGCACTAAGCCAAAGTGCATTATCAAAGCAGATTATTTATTGACTATTGGAAAATTCAAAAAACATACCGGTTTACAGTTTAAAGGAATTCAGCTCAACCCACCAGCGGAGCCGCATGTATCAGGTTGAGGTGTTTGATGCAAACCGGCATTTTCAGGTTGAGTATCCGCACAAGCACGATTTTTACGAGGTGCTGTTTTTACAGCAAGGCTCGGGTTATCATATAATTGACAGCAATAAGTATGAGATAAAACCACCGTGTGTGTTTTTTCTGTCGCCGGGGCAAGCGCACAAATTGGAGCTTTCGAATGATATTGATGGCTACATTTTTTTATTTACCGCCGAATTTTACTTGCTGAGCGAGGTGAATAAGAACAAGCTAATGGAGTTTCCTTTCTTTTTTTCGGTGGAACAAAACAACCCGCCATTGCTGCTTGAACAGCCAGACGACAGGCAGTTTTTGCAAAGCTTGTTTGTTCGAGGATGTACGGAGGTAAATCATTTAGAAGACGTTTCGGAAGATACCATCCGCGCTATTCTTGACTTGATTTTACAGACCTGTAAAAAACTGTACCCTGCCGATATGGTAAGCATGCACCATACCAAAGGGCATTTGTTGGTTAAAAACCTATTGAGGTTAGTGGAGGAAAACTACCAAAAAAATCTTTCCATAAATGAATATGCCAATATGCTGGCCATTACGCCCAGCCATCTAACACAAATGGTAAAACAGGTCACGGGCAATACATCGGCCAAGCTCATTCAAAACAAGGTGATTATTGAAACCAAACGCTTGCTCGTACATACCGAAATGACCGTGACTGAAATTGCCGATTTCTTGAATTTTACAGACCAAAGCTACTTTACCAAATACTTTAAAAAAGCGTGCGGAATTTCCCCATTGCAATATCGGAAAGCAAAGGAATAGGATTAAGTTGCGCCATGTGACAGCAAAGCACCTGCTTCGCTAAAATTCTCGCAGCAGGCGCTGCGAGTTCCCATATGCAGTGCAACGAGTCCCATCCATGAAAAGTACCTAAATTACCTTGTTTTTTATCAATAGGGTATTAGTATTTGTTGTTATTTTGTATCATGCAGTTATGATATATTTTTGGCATCTGCAAAAAGCGATAAAGTAGTAGTAACAATAAATACAGATTGAAAAATGGCAAATTATTTTAATTCACTTCCGTTGCGTGAGCAGTTAAACCAACTGGGGGTTTGCGAATTTATGGATGCTTCAGAATTCGCTGATGGCGTTAAAGCGTTACTTGGAAAAAAGATTGTAATAGTTGGATGCGGTGCTCAAGGGTTAAACCAAGGGCTTAACATGCGCGATTCGGGGCTTGATATTTCTTATACCTTAAGGGCTGAGGCCATTAAAGAGAAACGCCAATCGTATAAAAATGCTGCCGACAACAACTTCAAAGTAGGAACCTACGAAGAGATGTTGCCTACTGCCGATTTAGTAATCAACTTAACACCCGATAAGCAGCACTCAAGCGTCATTAAATCCATTATGCCTTTGATGAAAAAAGATGCTACCCTTTCCTATTCGCATGGTTTTAACATTGTAGAAGAGGGAATGCAAATCCGTAAAGACCTTACCGTTATTATGGTGGCCCCTAAATCACCGGGTTCCGAAGTACGCGAAGAGTACAAACGCGGATTTGGGGTACCTACCTTAATTGCCGTGCATCCCGAAAACGACCCACATGGCATTGGATTTGAGCAGGCAAAAGCCTACGCAGCAGCTACCGGCGGACACCGGGCCGGTGTATTGAAATCGTCGTTTGTGGCTGAGGTTAAGAGCGACTTAATGGGCGAACAAACCATTCTTTGCGGATTGTTGCAAACCGGTTCCATCCTATGTTTCGACAAAATGGTGGAAAAAAGCATCGACAAAGGATATGCCTCCAAACTGATTCAATACGGCTGGGAAACCATTACTGAAGCCTTGAAACACGGTGGTATCACCAACATGATGGACCGTCTTTCGAACCCCGCAAAAATTAAAGCATTCCAATTGGCCGAAGAGATGAAAACCATCATGCGTCCGTTGTTCCAAAAACACATGGACGACATCATGAGCGGTCATTTTTCGAAAACCATGATGGAAGACTGGGCCAACGACGACAAGAACCTGTTAACCTGGCGTGCCGCAACCGGAGAAACTGCTTTTGAAAAGACTCCTGCCGGAAATGTAGAAATATCGGAACAGGAATATTTTGACAACGGGGTGTTGATGGTGGCTTTTGTAAAATCGGGTGTTGAATTAGCCTTCGAAACCATGACTGAAGCCGGAATTATTGACGAGTCGGCATATTACGAGTCGTTGCACGAAACACCGCTTATTGCCAATACCATTGCGCGCAAAAAGTTGTTTGAAATGAACCGCGTTATTTCCGATACCGCCGAATACGGTTGTTACCTATTCGACCATGCCTGTAAGCCTTTATTGGCAGATTTTATGAAAAAAGTGGATACCGATGTGATTGGTAAAAACTTTATGGCGGGCAAGAACAACCATGTGGACAACAAACAGTTGATTGCCGTTAACGACATCATCCGCAACCACCCGGTTGAAATAGTGGGCGAAGAGCTCCGCGAGGCGATGACTGCCATGGAAGCGATTATTTAAGGTAAATATATTGAACTTACTAAATATAAGGGGCTTTCTTAAAAGTAATTTTAGGACAGCCCCTTAAGTATTAA